>JBBSBO010000728.1:0-2110 GCA_038251215.1 Caldilineales bacterium | reverse complement strand
TCCGCGCCGAGGAAGGTGGCGAGTACGCTGGTGGCGATGCCGAGGTCGATGCCCGCCATGACTTCGGAGACGCGATAGATGTCGTAGGCGCCGCCGCCCAGCCCGCCGAATTCTTCGGGGATGAAGAGCAGATGCAGCCCAAACTTTATAGGGTTGTAGAGGTCTTTGAGCACCTGATGCGGGAATTCGTCGTTGTGATCCAAGTCCAGCAGGACATGCGACGTCAGGTTCTTGTCCGCGTAGCGGCTCAGCGTGGACATCACCATCTCCAGCGTATCGGCATCCAGTTGGGCCATGGGCGGATCTCCTTTGGGCGCATCGTTAGGCGCATTGACTTGCAGCCTGTGCAGTGCGGCGGGTTGGCTGCTACGGCTTGGTTGCGCCGGCTTGGCTGCGACGGATGGGTCACAGCGGCGGCGCATAGCTACGCCCCGACGGCGCGGGGCGGCAGAAGGCAACATCATCGGTTCAACCGGCACGACAAGGGGGGAGTCCCGTCGCCAGCGAGAAGGCCTGCCGATTTTCAGTTCGTTTCGTCTTCCCCATGCATGGCGTGGATTGGAGGGCGCTTGCGATCCGAATCCGTGTGCGTTCGGGACCGAGGCGCCGGCGCAAAGGCGCGGCAACCGCTTGTCCCTACTAGAGAATACTATACTGGAAATGGCGTAATCCGCCAAAGAAAGGGGCGCGCTCTAACAGACCGGCGCCGATGCCGCGCGCACAATGGTCGAGACACGTAACTCAAAGCCGGCGGATGCGATGATACGAACCGAGTGCAGATGCTGGTAAGGAAGTAAAGAAGGAGGGCGAGATGAGCTACACAGGGCCGGACTTTAGCGAGCAAGCCGTTATGATCACGGGGACGACCGGCAACCTCGGCTGCGCCGTCGCCCAGGCCTTTGCCGCGGCGGGGGCGCGGGTCGTGGCGGTGGATCGCGATCGCGTCAAGCAAATTAGCCTGCACCACGAGCTGGCCCAATCGGCGCGGCATTGGCTGGCCAGCCCCGTGGATTTGACCTCGGCGCAGGAAACGGAGGCCGTGGCCGCGGAGGCGTTGGCCTACATGGGGCGCATCGACGTGCTCGTCAACACGGTGGGCGGCTTCCGCGCGGGCACGCCTACGCAGGAGACGCCGGTCGACACGTGGGAGCTGATGATGGACCTCAACGCCAAGACCACATTCTTGATGTGTCGCGCGATCTTGCCGGCGATGCTGGCGCGGCGGCGCGGCAAGATCGTCAACGTGGCGGCGCGCGCCGGCTTGGCGGGCACGGCCAAGATGTCGGCCTATGCCGCGTCCAAGAGCGCGGTGATCCGCCTGACGGAGACGATGGCGGCGGAAGCGCGGCGCGAGGGCGTGAACGTCAACTGCGTGCTGCCCGGCACGATCGACACGCCGGAAAACCGCCAGGCCATGCCCGACGCCGATCCCGGTCGCTGGGTGACGCCGGAGTCTTTGGCCCAGGTGATCCTGTTCTTGGCGTCGGAGGCGGCGCGCGATGTGCATGGCGCGGCTGTGCCGGTGTACGGCACAAGTTGATGCGCCGCACGCGGAGTCTGTGCGGGGGCGCTGCTTGAGCGCTGCGCGCACATGCCGCGCAAACATGACGATGCAAAACCAATGCGCGATTTGACCTCGGGGCCGGTTGTGCGTATAATTTTCAGGGTGTGCGAGTCACGCACGCTCGATGTGACATGTCTGACGAACAACAGACATGCCGACGTAGCTCAATCCGGCAGAGCAGCTGTCTTGTAAACAGCAGGTTATCGGTTCGAGTCCGATCGTCGGCTTTGCCGATGTGACTGGTCACGGTCGGCCAGGCCGATAGGTTGAGGCCGAATAGTACCAGGCCGAACCCTGAGGGATGAGTTGCGTCGGAGCAGAGAATGGGCGGGTGCCCGAGCGGACAAAGGGAGCTGACTGTAAATCAGCCGGCACAGCCTACGGAGGTTCGAACCCTCCCCCGCCCACTGTAAGGTTGGCTGCCGCAAGGCAGTCAACCCGTCTAGGCCCACATAGCTCAGTCGGTAGAGCACATTCTTGGTAAGAATGAGGTCATCGGTTCAAGTCCGATTGTGGGCTTCTCGTCATCATGTTTGTTGTAATGTG
>JBBSBO010000727.1:0-2110 GCA_038251215.1 Caldilineales bacterium | reverse complement strand
TGCGCAGTCGCGCACGCGGGTCAACGAAGGGAGCGGATAGGGTAGCGGCGTACTGCATGGGTGTCTCCTTGAATTTCAATGACACGAGCGCGCTGTTGAGGGCAAAACGAGACTGTCCCCTAAAGGGACTGAGCAGATAATCGATCAATCGACCGATTAAATGGCGCTAGAATGGCGCTATACATGAGATTCGTCGTTCGGCAGAGACGACATGCCGCCGGCGATACAGACGGCATCCCCCTACGGGGAATCTGGCGGGATAAGCCGGCTGATGATTTCTTCAAACTGCTCGGGGGTCAGCGCGCCCACCTGGCGCTGCACAACTCGGCCCTCCGCATCCAAAAAGTACGTGGTGGGGAAGCCGGACACGGCAAAACGGTCCGCCACGGAACCGTCCACGTCCAGCCCTACCGGAAAAGGTATCATACTTTCGTCCACATAGCCTGCGACGATTGTCTTATCTTCCTTGACGTTGACGCCGACCACCTGCACCCCTTGCTCCGCCAAGCGAGTGTAGGCGTCGATCAGGATGGGCATCTGTTTGCGACAATAGGGACACCAGGTCGTCCAGAAGCTGAGCACAACTGGGCCGCCTGCCAGCGCGGGCCATTCGATGGTTTCGTCGCCGCTTCCGCCTAGCAACACCGCGCCCAGCTCCGGCGCTAACTGGCCCGGGCTGATGCCGCGCGCCTCCTGGGCGACAGGCGCTTGCACGACCGGTTTGACCGCGGCCACAGCGTCCTGCGCTTGCGCGGGGTCTTCGGCAGAGTCATCGGCGGAGCCTGACCCAGGCGCCTGCGTGGCGACAGCTTGTACCAGCGTCGCAACACTGGACGTATCTTGCGTCGCCATGTCGCTGCCCGCCGTCACCGCCGCGGCGCGCGGGCCGAAACTGATCTGGCCTGCCGCCTGCAACTGCTGCACAAACTCGCCCGGCGTGACGCCGGCGGAGCGCGCTTGCGCGGCGGCAAAGCGATCTACGGTCAGCAGGCGCTGCATATACAGATCGAACTGCGCCCGCGTCAAGCCGGCCGCGGTTAAGGCAGCGTCCAACTCCGCCTCGCTGCGGCCATACTGCGCCAGCAACTCGCCGAGCGCGGCATTTGCTTCAGTCTCGGGCACGCTATACCCTGCTGTCTGCGCCGCCTGCCATACCAACTCGCCGTTGACCAGACGATCAAGCGCAAGCGATGCGCCGGACTCCGGCGACGCGCCGGCCATTTCGGCCATCACCTGGTCGACCGCAGACTGCGTTTGCCACTCGCCGGCGTCCAATACAGATGTGTTCACGACCGCGATCACATCCGCCGCTAGAGCCTCGGCATCCGCCTGCGCGGGTGTGGCGTCGAGCGGAGGCGTGGTCTCGCCTGTGACAGAGTAGGCTTCGGCGGGCAGGATCGCAGCGTCAGCCGCTTCGGCCTGGACACCAAGCGGAGCGGGCGCGGCACTGGATAGCTGTTGACGGGGTGAAAAATAGACAAGCGCCGCCAATAGCCCTAAGAGGGCTATTGCGACGGCGATGAGAGAGAGGACGGGCCGCCTGCGCTGGAGCGGCAACCGTGCCAAGAAGGAACGCTGCACCTGCGAATTCATCTATGCACCAAAGGCGTCGTTGTCGTCCATGCAGCCGCGTACGGCTGCATCAAAGTGATGCGTGCAGCACCTGTGGTTCGATAAAGTTAGGTAATTGCTGTATGTAAAGTTTATCACAATATGTCGCGAATTCAAACCATTTCTCGCGGTTTTTGCTGTCCATCCGCTGTCAATCGAAACGCAAGCGAAGCGCCCTACGCGTCCCTGCACTCCAGCCGTGCGGCGCGCTTTTCATCCATCACCTGGTCAGTTGACCAGGACAAAGACCAATCCCTGGTCTAGCGCAAAACTGCCCAAGCGCCTAGCGCGCGCCGGCAGTCACTTGCCTAGAATAGACAGAGACAAAGACGACCGGTTGGGGCGCACGACCTTGCGTTTTGGCGCGCCTGCTTGTTTCGACATTTGCTCGTGTTCGCCGTGTCGCGCGTGCGCCATGGCGCGTTGCGGGCCTTGACATGTGACGTGGGCGCCATGTCCGTAGCCGTATCAGGTTCGGTTACCGGCCCGCACCGTCCTC
>JBBSBO010000726.1:0-2111 GCA_038251215.1 Caldilineales bacterium | reverse complement strand
TGGACGACATCGTGCGCCGGAACTAGGCCTGCGTAGCGGCGTCCGCCGTTGACGACGAAACTGACAGCGACGGACGGCGCGTGTTCCTCCGCCGGTTCAGACGTATGCGACATGTAGTGTTCCTCCCCAATAAGCGCTGTGCAATGATGGTGCGCAGTGCTAGATCTTGTGGCGCGAAAAATCTTGTAGGATGACCGATGACGCGTTGCGTCCGGCCGCGCCCATGATGCCGCCGCCCGGGTGCGTGCTCGCGCCGGTCAGGTATAGGCCCTTAACGGGGCCGCGATAATTACCCATCGTCATGGCCGGGCGCAGCATGAACATTTGGTCGATGGACATTTCCAGATGCATGACGTTGCCCTGGAGCAACCCCAGCTCACGCTCCAGGTATAGCGGATGTTCGACGAGCCGGTCGATCACGGCGTCTTGGACATTCGGCGCGTACTCGGCGAGCTTGGCGAGCATGTGATCCGCCACTTCGTCGCCGACATCATCCCATGACGCGCCGGAGGCCAATTTGTAGGGGTAGTACTGGCCCCACAGAAAGAGCGTGTGGCGGTCCGGCGGCGCGAGGGTCGGGTCCACGGCGGAGAAGGTCATGGCGATCAGCCCCGGCTCGCGCGAGGGCGCCCCGCCCAGGTAATCGCCGTAAGCGCGTTCCAGGAATTCGATGCTGGGACAGATGAACTGGAGCGCCGTGTGCTGGGGACCGGCTTTGCCTCCAGCAGAGGGCAAGGCCGTGTAATTGGGCAGTTCGCGCATGGCGTAGCGCACAATCATGCCAAAACCATTGCCGATGCGGCTGCGGCTTAGCAGGGTGCGTGAATCTTCGGGCAGCGGGCTGTCCTCCAGCAGACGCAGCGTGGTGTGAATGTGCGCGCCCGAAACCACGGCGCGCGCGCTGATGTGGATGCCGCCTTCGGTTTCGATGCCGACGGCTCGGCCCTGGCGCGTGAGGATGCGACGCACCGGGGCGCCGGCGATAAGGTGTCCGCCATGCGCCTGGATCATGCGCGCCAGGGCCTGCGTCAACATGCCGGAACCGCCGCGCGGGCGCTTGATGCTGCCCGCGTGGTACATCGGATGCCACAGCGCAAAAGGCGCGGAGAGAGGCTCGCCGGGGGGCGGGCCGGACTGTGCGGCCATCCAGGCCACCACGCCCTGGACGCGCGGGTCTTTGAACGTCTGGCGCAGGACTTGCCCATAGCCGCGCAGGATGTCGGACAGTTCGAGAAAGGTGGACGATTTCGAGCCTTGCGCAGGGCCACGCCAGACGAGATTGCGCAAGAGGTTGCCAGCAGTCGGCGGCGAGAGGAAGCTGCGCACCATCCCCTCCGCTAGCGGACGCCACTCTTGCACGAAGCGCCGGTACGTCTCGGCGTCCTCGGGCGAGATGGCGGCGATGCTCTCGCACGTGCGGTCCAGGTCCTTCCAGATCATAATGTGACTACCGTCCGGGAACGGCGCGAAGAAGAGCGGGTCGAGGTCGATGTACTCCAGGCCATAGGCGGTTAGGTTCAGATCCTGCACAATCGGCGTGTGATGGATTAGGATGTGGGCCGACCCGCCCAGGTCGAACTGATAGCCGGGCACGATCTCCTCGGTGACGACGGCGCCGCCTACCTTGGCCCGCTGTTCCACCAGAATCACCTTGTAGCCGGCTTTTGCCAGATAGCCTGCGCAGACGAGCGCATTGTGCCCGGCGCCGACAAACACCACATCACAGTCGACCATGTTGCTTCTCCTGGGCTTTGCCATTCACCGTCTTCACAGCTTTCCCTCCCGCAGATCTATCCTGCGCATGACTCTGGTTAGTATAACTCCCGGCTCGTACCCTTCATAATGTGCATCCAAAAGAGCTACTGTCTGGCCGTCTGGTAGGCTTCCAGCGCGCGCCGGCGCGCCCAGGCGTGGTCGACAATCGGCGAGGGGTAGTCGCGGCCGATCACGCAGCCTGCCTGCGCGCCTTGCGTGGGCGACATCTTCCATGGCGTGTGGATGGCGGCATCGGGCACACGGCGCAACTCGAGTATCCAGTGGCGTATGTAGTCGCCGTGCGGGTCGAACTTGGCGCCCTGTGTCACCGGGTTGAAGATGCGGAAGTAAGGCGC
>JBBSBO010000725.1:0-2138 GCA_038251215.1 Caldilineales bacterium | reverse complement strand
GGCGACGGAGCGCGCGCCGGAAAAAGCGACGTCGCTGTGAATATGGCCGTGAACATGACCATGAACATCATCCTGATCGACGTTGTGCTTGGCGTCACCATCGGCGTGGCGCTGGGCTTTCTGGGCGGGGGCGGCTCGATCCTCACCGTGCCGGCGCTGGTGTATGTGGTGGGCCTCAGCCCGCAGGAGGCGATCACGGCCTCGCTGATCATCGTCGGCTCCAACGCGGCGCTGGGGGCGGTCCTGCATTACCGGCAAGGCACGCACGGCGCGCGCGTGGCGCTGATCTTCGGCGGCGCGGGCATGGTCACCGCCTTCCTGTCGGCGGGCCTGTCGTCGCAGGTCTCGCCCACGCTCCTGCTGATCCTGTTCGCGCTGCTGATGATATTGGTGGGCCTCTTTATGATCTTCAGCCGCACGCCGGAGACGGAGGACACGACGCAGCGCGGCTGGGGCGTAATGCTCGCCGCGGGCGCCGGCGTGGGCGTGCTGACGGGCTTCCTGGGCGTGGGCGGCGGCTTTCTGATCGTGCCCGCGCTGGTGATGCTGGTGGGGCTGCCCATCAAACAGGCCGTCGGCGCCTCGCTGATCATCATCGCCATGAACAGCCTGGCGGGGCTGCTCGGTCATGTCGTGGGCATGGCGGTGCTGGACTTCACGACGATCGGCGTGTTCGTACTCAGCGGCTTTGTGGGCGCGTATTTGGGCGCGCGATTGGCGCGCGTGATCCCGCCCGCGCAGATGCGCACCAGCTTCGCCGTCTTTGTCGTGATCCTCGGCGCGTTTCTCTTGATCGACAACGCGGGCAAACTGCTCTGATGGACCCGCCGCGCGGCGACGAGGCGACGCTCACCTACGTCGGGCACGCCACCCTGCTGCTCGAAATGGACGGCGTGCGCCTCCTTACGGACCCCATCCTGCGCAACCGCGTGACCTTCCTGCACCGCCACCCACTCCGCGGCGTGGAGATGGACCGGCTGCGCCACATCGACGGCGTGCTAATCTCGCACCTGCACTTCGACCATCTCGACCTGCCCTCGCTACACAGGCTGGGGCGCGACGTCCCCCTGTTTGCGCCCTACGGCGCGGGCAACCTGCTACGCGGCAGCGGCTTCCGCAGCGTACATGAAATGCGCCTGGGCGACACAGTTCAGCTCGGCGGCGTGCGCATCCGCGCTACCTATGCCGAACATAGCCCCGAACGGCGTCCCTTCGGCCTGCGCGCCAACAGCCTGGGCTACATGCTGCAAGGCCGCTACTCGGTCTACTTCCCCGGCGACACCGACCTCTTCCCCGGCATGGAGGATCTGCACCCCAGCTTGGATGTGGCGCTGCTGCCCGTGTGGGGCTGGGGACCCACGTTGGGCGCGGGCCACATGAACCCGGCCCGCGCCGCCGAGGCGTTGACCAAGCTGCGCCCGCGCCTCGCCGTGCCCATCCACTGGGGCACGCTGCACCCAATGATGGTGCAGCGCTGGAGCGCCGAATTCCTGACGCTGCCGCCCCTGGACTTTGCCCGCCACGCCGCGAGCGCCGCACCCGACGTGACTATCCGCATCATCCAGCCGGGCGACTCGATCTCGCTGCACCAGGCGCTTGGCTAAGTGCGCAGTACAAAATCGCCCGAACGCATGACGTCAGCGTTCGGGCGATGGTTACTTGGGGTGTAAGCGAATAACTAGCTGTTGGGTGAGGAAACCGCCTGCGCGGCAGCAGCCGCGGCGGCCATCGCCGCCACCGGCGTGCCGCAGTTGGCGCAGAACTTGTGCGCGGGCTGCATGGGATGGCCGCACGTAGTACAGAAGCGCGGGCCTTCGTCCTGGACGCTCGCCGATTCCGCCGCAACGGGCGGCGCCGGCGCGACGAAGGGGGCCGTCACCGGCGCGACGGTCGGGGCAGCCGCCGGGCTTGCCGCCGCGGGCGGCGCGGCCATGCCTGCGCCGTCGCGCGTCTTGCGCAGGCGGGCGATCTCCGCCTCCAGCCGCTCGTCCATCACCGCGCTCTCCGGGGCCAGCTTCTCGACCTGCTGCATCAGGCCGATGGCCTGGCGGCGCAGCCGTTCGTCCAGCCGGGCGTAGTCTTCGTCGCCCAGCTTGCCCGTATGATAGTCGAACTCCAGGTCCTTGATGGCGATCATG
>JBBSBO010000724.1:0-2139 GCA_038251215.1 Caldilineales bacterium | reverse complement strand
GGAGGCCCAGGGCGTGATCGTTGATGTGCTGCCCGCCACGGTGCCGCCCGGCTACGACGCCGACGCCTTCCTGGCCATCCACGCAGACGGCTCGACGGGCGCCGCCGCGCGCGGCTGGAAGCTCGCCACTCCCTGGCGCGCCTCGCAGGCCTCGAAGGATCTGATGGCCGCCGTGGGCGCGGCCTACGGCCCCGCCACAGGCATGCCGGAGGATGTCGGCGGCGTGACCTTCAACATGAAGGGCTACTACGCCTTCAACTACCGGCGCCACGAGCACGCCATCCGGCGCACCACGCCCGCGATCATCGTGGAGATGGGCTTTATGACCAGCGCGGTCGACCGGGGCATCCTCTTTGGTCAGCCAGATCGCGTGGCAAAGGGTATCGCCGACGGCGTGCTGGCCTACCTGCGCGCGCGCGACCCGAACAACGGCGCGGCGCTGCTGCCGCCGGAATACCCTGTCTTCCTTGCTGCGCCCGGCGGGGCCGTAGTGCGCGCCGCCCCCAACGCGGACGCGCGCGTGCTGGTGCGGGCCGACGAGGGCACGCGCATCATCCCCTTCGATAAGCGCGATGGCTACTACCAGGCGTTTGTGCGCAGCGGCGAGACGCGTGTTGTGGGGTGGGTGCGCGAGGAGCAGATGATCGCCACCAACGAGCAGCCAAGCTTCCCCACGCCGACGAACCCGTAGGGGGTGGACGACGCGCCGCTGCTGGACGAGGGGCACCGCCCGGCCAGCTTCAGCTCCTTGGCCGCCGCCAGCCCGGCGCAGCCCGCGCCGATCACGCAAAGCTCTGCCCGAGTGCTTGTGCGTTGCATTGGCGCGCTCATCTGCTTTCCTCGCGCTAGGGGCGGACGGCGGGTAGCTAGACGCGCAGCCGCGCTTGCCGCCGCCATAGCCGCGTTGGCGGATGAACAAACAGGTAAAACAAGGCCAGCGCTGCACTATAGAGCACCACGATCGTATAGATCCACAACCCCAGGCGATACTCCGGGGCAACCGTAGGCAAGCGAACCAGAAAGGGTAGCATCAGGACAATATCGTAGGCCAGAAAGCCGGCCAATTGCCCACCCGCATTGGCCCAACCTGGCCGTAGTAAACCATAAGCAAAATAGTTCAGGGCGCCAAAGAACATCCAGCCGATCACTACAGATAGCTCTGGGGTGATCGACCAGGGCAAGACGTTGGGAACCTGGAAGATAAGTTGGGTGCTGACAATCAAAAGCGCCGTAATAAAGACGATGAACGACCAGCGAATGGGCGCCGGCAGCGGGATGCTGCGATCAAGTGGGAAGCGCAGGCTCCACCATAATAGCCAGGCCCCAAACGCGGCGCCAAGCGCACACGCGATCGCATAGGCGCGCAGTTCGGCGCTATTCGTCTGGACGCCAAGTTGCCACACAAAGATCGCAACTGGCCCCAGAATCATCAGGTAATCAAGCCCAATGCCGGCCAGTGCCGCATACTGCTCGCTAAGCGTAGCCCATAACGTTGCCGCCGCTGCCGCCGCAAAGATCGACGCTAAAAACATGTAAGTCAGTGGCGTTGTTCCTGGAAATGGCCAGACGGCTGTGGCCAGCGGCCATTGGAAGAAAAAGGCCAGTGCAAAGAGCAGCTGGGTCACGCTAATCAAAATTAACCCGGTGCGAACAAATGTACCCATAGCGCGATCCTGGCTTTGGGACGTACTCACAATGGCCCTCCACATTCTGGCCTAACGCCGCACTACTGGCAGGTAGATCCGCTGGGTCGGCGTCGTGGTGGCCACGCCGTCGCTGTCCGAGCGCAGGGTGGTCACGCCGCCGCTGCTGCTCAGGGTGTACTCCCACCCCGGCGCCAGGCCGGTTACGGCCACCGTCGCAAACGCACCGCTGCTCGTGTCGGCACGCACAAACTGGAAGACATCGCCGGCCTCAGGCGCGTAGCCCTCGCTGAAGTTGAGCACGAGGGCGCCGCCGAGCGTGGCCGCGCCCGTCACATCCAGTTGGCCGTACTGCCCCGGCCCGGTGAGCCCTACCGCCAGCCGGCTGCCTGGCGCAAACGTCAGCGCGCCCGTAACGCGCAGCGCGCCGGCCTGGGCGACGTCGGCCGCAGGATTGGCCTGGAGCTGGTTGGGCGCCGGATCGAGCCCAATCAGG
>JBBSBO010000723.1:0-2153 GCA_038251215.1 Caldilineales bacterium | reverse complement strand
GGTCGCCGGTGCGGTAGTCCGGGTTCAGCCCGCCCGCGGCGTTGGAGAGGATCAGCGTGCGCACGCCCATGCGCTGCATCACGCGGATGGGAAAGGTCACCTGTTGCAGCGTGTAGCCTTCGTAGTAGTGCAGTCGTCCTTGCATCACGCAGACGTATACGCCCGCCAGCGTGCCGATCACTAGCTGCCCGGCATGGCCGGAGACGGTGCTCTCCGCGAAGTGGGGGATGCCGGCAAAGGGCAGCGCCACGGGCTGTTCCACGGCTTGAGCCAACTCGCCCAGGCCGCTGCCCAGGATGATGCCGACGTCGGGCCGGATTGAAGTTTGCGCCAGGATGGCGTTGGCGGCTTCATCGTACTCTTGCAGCGTAAACGGAGCGGGCATGGTAGGCCTCCTGGGCGGGATGAGAGCAGATAGCGAAGCAGCCGGCGGATACCGGCTGCGTGGTTTTTTGATCAGTTGTGAGCAACATCCCGGCACCGGAGGCGGCGCGCTATTCCGCTCGATCCGTCGTGCGTCCGCCGGCTTTTTTGCCGTCGATGACCAGCTCGGCGCCGCTTACGTCCACCACGTGTCGATAGACCTGGGTCGTGCTGGCGCTGGCATGGCCCAAGCGCTCCTGCACCTCGCGCAGGTCCGCGCCGGAGTCGAGCAGATGGGTGGCAAAGCTGTGACGCAGCGTGTGCGGCGTGACCGGCGTCTGGATGCCGACTTCTTTGACATAATGCTTGATGATCAACCACAGTCCCTGGCGCGTCAGGCGCTGACCGCGATGGTTCAAGAAGAGCGCCGGCTCGGCGGGGTTGACCAGCAGCTGCGGGCGGCCTTCGCGCAGATATTCGTCCACGGCGCTCAGCGCGCCGTCGTACATGGGCACGGTGCGCTTGCGCTTGCCGTTCTCGCCGCAAGTCACCGCCTGCGCGGGCAGGTCGACGCTGTTCAAGTCGAGGCTGACCAACTCGGTTACGCGCATGCCCGTGGCGTAGAGCATCTCCAGCAGCGCCTTGTCGCGCAGCGCTTTGGGCGACTGGTCATTGGCGGGCGCGGCCATCAACTGGCTGATTTCGTCCGGGCGAATCGAGCGCGGCAGATTCTTCTTGACTTTGGGCGAATCCAGGCGGTCGGACGGGTCGCTTTGGATATGGCCGAAGTTGACGAGATAGTGCAGGAAGCTTTTGACCGAGGCCACTTTGCGCGCCACGGTCGACGAAGCGTAGCCGCGCTCCTTGAGGAAGAGCACATAATTCTGCACGACCTGCTCGTCCACCTCTTGCCAGCGCGTGATGCCGTCCACCGTGGGCGTAGCATAGCGCTCCAAGAATTCGAGGAACTGCGACAGGTCGTTCTGATACGCCGCAGTGGTATTGGCGGAGCAATCCTTCTCGTTGACCATATAGTTCAAGAACTGTGCTACTTCGCGCTTCATTTCCTGCCTCCTTGAGACCACTGCGAACCGCCATCCCTCTGAGTGTAACATGACTTTGCATAAAACAGAAAGGAGAGCAGGCCTGTGCTGGGGGCTGTGCTATAATAGGCGGCAATGGCGAGGAACCCGATCACGACTAAAAAGGCGAGAAAAAGCGCCGTCAAGAATAACCAGGACAAGATGCAGGCGGAGCCAGGCAATGTGGACCTGCGCCGCTTCACGCTGGACTTTTTCGCCTTCTTTGGCGCTACCGTGCGCCAGGCGGACGCGCCTGTCGCCGGCTGCCTGTTGGTGGAGTTGGACGAAAAACTGGCCGCGCACTTCGGCAAGCCGGCGCTGCAACTCTGTTTTCACCATGCCGACGCCGCGGCGGGCTATGATCTGGTGGCGCACGGTAGCCGCATGTTCGACCGCATGTTGGCCTACCTCAATGGGCGTGGCGCTTCGGCGCTGCTCGATTTGCCCAGCCGCTACGCGGGCAGCGAGGAACTGCTAACCGCGGTGCGCCCGCTCAACGCTAGCATCGCCGACCTGCACATGAGCGAACAGGTGCAGCGGCTGTTCGTCTTCAACTGGCGCATCACCTACCGTTCCGACGACAAGCGCGAGGAGCTGTATACGGTAGCGCTCGACGAGGAGGGCCGGCGGTTGCGCCTGGCGGGCGAGGCGGGCGCAACCGCCGCCGGCACAGATGCCGTGGACCTCGAGGCGCTCTTCGCCGACGTG
>JBBSBO010000722.1:0-2157 GCA_038251215.1 Caldilineales bacterium | reverse complement strand
GTGCATGACGGCAAGGCCGCGGACAACGCGAGCTTCAAGGCGCAGGTGAGCGCCGCACCTGCGACGTCGGGCGGGGTGACGGGCGTGGTCTTCGAGGATAAGAACGGCGACGGGAAATTCGACGCCGGCGAAGGCATCGCGGGGGCGAGCGTATCGCTGGCGGCGGTAAGCGCGGCTGGCTTCGTCAACCCGGCGCTGACAGGCGCTGACGGGGCCTACACGTTCAGCGATGTGCCGGCGGGCGCGTACAACCTGACGGTGACCGCGGCGGGCTACATCGGCGCGCCGCCCGTGGCGCTGACGGTGTCGCCGGGCCAGACCGTCGCCGTGCCGTCGATCGCGCTCGCGAAGAAGGTTGGTCCTGTAGATGTAGACGAGTCGCTCTACTTGCCGATGATTGTGCGCTAGGCGTTGTGCTTGGGGCATCGTTGAGTGAGTTGCACGGCTCCCTCAACGATGCCCCGCCCATGTTGGAAGCGCAATGGGGGCTATGCTATACTGCGGCAAGCGCTTGTCATTCGACGCGTAGCCGTCGTACGCGCGTTTTGCATCCAATCCTTGTCATTCTAGGCGTCTCTGGCCTCCCCCTCTTGTCCGATCTCGGAGTTGCGTATGAGTTCGTCGCCCGTCGTGGCCCAAGCTGTCAGCCGCTCTGCGCGGGGCCATGGCAGTGTGCGCCGCCGTGAGGCGATTATGGGCTACCTCTTTGCCGCGCCGTGGTTGCTCGGCTTTGTGTTCTTCATTGCCGGCCCCATGCTGGCGAGCATCGGGCTGTCGCTGACGAGTTGGGATCTGCTGACGCCCATGCAGTGGGTGGGCTTCGACAACTATCAGAAGCTGCTCTTCAACGACCCGCTCCTCTACCAGGCGCTGCGCGTGACGAGCATCTATGCCTTTGTCAGCGTGCCGCTGCAGGTGGTGCTGGGGCTGATCTTGGCGAACCTGCTCAACCAGAAGATCCGCGCGCTCTCGTTCTTTCGCTCGGTCTACTATCTGCCCTCGGTGATCGGCGGCATTTCCGTGGCGATCATGTGGCGCTGGATCTTGGGCACGCAGTTCGGCATGATCAACTCGGTGCTGCGACAGGTGGGGATCGAAGGGCCGTCGTGGCTGGGCGACCCGAACTGGGTGCTGCCTTCCTTCATTCTGATGAGCCTGTGGGGCACGGGCGCGGCCATGCTGATCTACCTGGGCGGCTTGCAGGGCATCCCCAGCGAGCTGTACGAGGCGGCGGACGTGGACGGCGCCGGCCCGCTGCCCAAGTTCCTGCACATCACGGTGCCGATGATGACGCCGGTCATTTTCTTTAACATGATCATCGGCATCATCAACGCGCTGCAAGAGTTCGTGGCGCCCTATGTGATGACCGGCGGCGGGCCGCATAATTCGAGCCTTTTCCTCGTGTTGTATCTCTACCGCAACGCGTTTCAGATGTTTCAGATGGGCTACGCTTCGGCGATTGCCTGGATACTGTTTATCTATATCATGATCTTGACCGCCCTGGTTGTGCGCTCGTCGTCGGCCTGGGTGCATTATGAGGGGTCCGCCAGAGGCAGATGAGCATCGACTCGACGCAGGCATGGCCACAGAACAAGCCGCAGCGTAAACGGCGGCCCATACAGCCGGCACAACTTTTTTCGCGCGCGGCGATTTACATCACTTTGATCCTAGGCTCGATTTTGGTGATGATGCCCTTTGCCTGGACGCTGTCCACCTCGCTCAAGGCGCCGGAAGACGTGATGGCCTTCCCGCCGCGCTGGATTCCTGACCCGATCGTGTGGTCCAATTATCACGAGGCGTTGACGGTCTATCCCTTTGGGTTGTGGCTGCAAAACACGCTGTTTGTGGTGATCTTTTCTACCACTGCCACGTTGATTTCGTGCAGCCTGGTAGCCTATTCGTTTGCGCGGCTGCGCTGGCCTGGGCGCGACATTTTCTTCATCTTGTTGCTGTCTACCATGATGCTGCCGGAGCAGGTGACGCTGATCCCCACGTTTATCGTGTTCCGCCACCTGGGCTGGGTCAACACCTTCTTGCCGCTGATCATCCCGCCGCTCTTTGCGCGCAACGCCTTCTATGTGTTTCTGCTGCGCCAGTTCTTTATGTCGATCCCGCTGGACCTGGACGACGCCGCGCGCATTGACGGCGCGGGCTACT
>JBBSBO010000721.1:0-2160 GCA_038251215.1 Caldilineales bacterium | reverse complement strand
GGCTGCGGGCAAGCGGTTGCGCAGATGCTCGGCGCCGGCAGAAAGGAACCTGCCATGCGCAAGAAATTGACGGCGACACGCGTCGCCTGGCTGGCAGGCTGCGTGACGGCCTTGCTCCTAGCCGCGTGCAGCCCCAAAAACACCGCCACAAACGACCTGCTCTACGTGCCTACCGCCCGCCAGATTTCCACGCGGCTGGTGAACGCCACCGTGGGTCGCATCCCCATACCGGAGAGGGGGGAAGTCAAGGAGTGGCTACTGCCTACGGCGACGCCGCTCGCCGCCGGTATCTTCGACAAGGTCTTCGGCAAGCTTATACCCCCGCAAGTTGAAGCGGCGGCCGCGCCGGTGGGCCGCATGTGGGGAACCGTGACTGCGCTCTTGTTGAATGTGCGCGAGGGGCCAGGCAGCGACTATACGATATTGACCGCGCTGGACGCGGGCGAGCGCCTGCCCGTTGTGGAGCAGAGCGAGGGCTGGGTGCGCTTTACGCTGCCCGACGGACGCAGCGGCTGGTCCGCCGCGGAGTATGTCACGCTGGAGGTGGAGGAAATCAAGACGCCGCAGCCGCCGGCCGCGGCCAAGGCCATCGTCTTGGTTGAGCTGCTCAATGTGCGCGACCAGCCGGACGTGAACGGGGCCGTCGTCGCCGCGCTGGGCAAACAAGAATGTGTCCCCATGCTGGGGCAGCAGGACGGCTGGGTGCAAGTAGGGCTGCCCTCGGCCAAAAGCGGGTGGTGCCACGGCGACTTTGTGCAGGGCGCGGCCGTCTGTCCCACGTCTGCGCCGCCGGACCCCTACGCCGTCGGCGGGGCCGTCAGCGCGCCCGCGCCGGTGCAGAATGTGGCGTACAGCGCGCCCGCAGCGCCCAGCGCCACGCCAACGCAGCCCGGCCCTCCCCCGGTAGCGCCGAATGGGTCTGTGGTTATGTCAACTAGTTTGCACGAGTGTTTCGGCGGCGGCTGGGACGAAGTACGCTCTGTACGTGCGGGCACGCCCGTGCAGGTGATCGGCTCCGGTCCCTTCGCCCCGCCGGGCAGCCAGGCCAATGAACTCGGGCCTGGACCGTACGTCAAGATCCGTTTGTGGGACGGCCAATCCGCCTGGATCGCGGCGCAGGCCCTCGGCATCAGCAACCCTGCCGGTTTGACGCAGATTTCCGGGCAGTGCGAGCCGGGCGACCGCATCGACTGGAGCGTGATCCCCACGCACACGCCTGCGCCCGTGATCGCGCCGGTGCAGGCGGCGGCAGCCTCCACGCCGCGGCCGCAGCCCACTGCGCGCCTGCAAGGAACGTCGACGCCCGTCGCCACCGTGGCGCTAACGCCGCAGAAGCGCGACGAATAATCATACCCGGCGATAGGAAAAAATCTTCCAGGAAGCTCGCAGCTTCCTGGAAGATGGCGATGCGCGTCTATTGTCCAGCCGGCGCGTAGGACTCGGGGAAAAGCGTCACCTGAATATAGCTGTCCGGGCGCAGGAACTGCTGCGCGTCGGCCTGGATGCCGGCGGCGCTGAGCGCGTCGATGGTTGCCTGGAACTCGGGGCGCAGCGTACTCAGCTTGTCTTCATCGCCGTAGACGAGATAGTCCTTCAGGTTGGACAGCCAGAAGCTGTTCTGCTGCATCTTTTCTTCGTGCTCGGCGGACTGCTGCGCCGTGACCTTCTCGACGTTGCTTGCCGAGGGGCCGTTGCTCTGCAAGTCCTCGATCTGCGCGAAGACGGCGTCGACCAATTCCTGGACGCGCGCCGGGTCTGTGCCGAACGAGATCGAGATGAAGTAGCCCGGCTCGGGCACATCCTGCGTGAAGGCATAGACGCTGGAGGAATAGACGCCGCCCAGCTCCTCGCGCAACTTTTCGCGCAGCATGATGTCCAGCACGCCTGCCAGCGCGTTGAGGCGCAGTTCGGTCGCGCGGCTCGTCTCCTCCAGCGGCCCGCTGAAGAGGAGCTGCACGACGCTGCGTTCGCCTTCGCCCTTAAAGACATCCTGCTTGATCACGCCTTGCGGCAGAGGCGGCGCCACGTCTTGCCACGACTCGAGGCGGCCGGTCGTGGACAGCGTGCCCAGGTAGGTCTGCGCCAGGGCCTTGATCTCGTCCATGTCGAAGTTGCCGGTGAAGGTGAAGATGAAGTCGCCGGCGTTGGCGAAGCGGTCCT
>JBBSBO010000720.1:0-2163 GCA_038251215.1 Caldilineales bacterium | reverse complement strand
GGCCATGACGGCGGACTGCGCTTGCGAGATCGCCCAGTGCAGCGGTTCGCCTTGCACCAAGCGCGCCAGTTCCTCCGCCACAATGCGCCCCATGCGCCGGCATTCGTCGTTCATTGAGCCGGCGATGTGCGGCGTCAGCACGACGTTGTCCAGCGTATACAGCGGCGAATCCGGCGCGGGCGGTTCGGGCCACACCACATCCAGCACGGCGAAGAGGTCGGGCCGCGCCTGGAGGGCGGCGATCATCTCCGGCTCGCGCACGACCGCGCCGCGCGAGGTGTTGATGAAGGTCGCGCCGGGCTTCATCATGGCGAAATGCGCGCCGGTGATCAGGCCCACGGTTTGCGGCAGCCAGGGCGTATGCAGCGAGACCACATCGCTGCGGCAGAAGACATCATCCAGCGAACACAATTCAACGCCCAGTTCGGCGGCCTCGGCCTCGCTCACGAAGGGGTCGTAGGCGATCACGTGCAGGTCAAAGCGCTGCAAGTGACGGAGGACTATGCGCCCGATCATGCCCAGCGAAACCAGGCCGACCGTGCTGCCGAAGGCGCCGGGCACGTCGCCCTTGCCGCTGTAATCGTGCGTACTCCGCACCGAGCGTGCGTGCTGCCAGCCGCGCTTGAGGCAGAAGAGCACCTGCGACAGCGTATACTCCGCCACGGGCACGGCGTTGCCCGCGTACGAGCTGGTGATGGGGATGCCCCTCGCCCAAAAGGCGTCGGTCACGCAGTAGCGGATTGTGCCCGCGCCATAGAAGACGGCGCGCAAGTTGGGCGCGGCGGCCAACAGTTCTTCGTCCAGCAGGGGGCAGCCCCAGCCGGAGAGGATCACCTCCACCTCCGCCAACAGAGATAAGTTGGCGCGAATGGAGGCCGCTGTTTGCGGCGGGGCGACGATCTCCGTCAGCGCAGCGATGTCGGCGCGTTCGTCCGGCCCATAGATTTTGGCGTAGGCGTCGGGGTTGAGGATGTAGATGCCTTTGAGCATGATTCACCTGTCCAGTGGATGGGGTGGGATAAGGATTGTTATTGCCCCTGTCTGATGGGTAGAGCGCAGCGTCAATATCTGCTTGAATCCGTGTAAATCCGCCCAATCCGCGTTATCCGCGTTCTATTCTCTCGGCGAGCAAATCGTCGTAGCGCGCGGCGACCACGGGCCAGGCGTAGCGGGCTGCGATAGCCTGGCGCAAGGAGGGCGGCGCGGGCCGCGGCGCGGTCAAGCGCAGCACGGCCTTGTCGAAGAGGTCGTCCTCGTCCGTATAGAGGCAGGCGGGGTGCAGCTCCGGCGGGATCAGCTCGGGATAGCTGAGGCGATTGGGCAGGAGCGGAAAGGCCCCGGCGCAGATGGCCTCGAGGATGCTGATGCCGAAGAACTCGTGGTCCGCCGTGCTGACGACCAGGTCGGCCTGGCGCAGGAGCGCGGTGTAGGCCTGGCGTGAGGGCAGGAAGCCCCAGTGGACAATGCGATCCGCCAGCAGGGCGCGCGCCGCGTTGAACTCCGCCGGCACGTTGCGGAAGTTTTGGCCGGCGGCTGCCAGGCGAAAGGGGACGCCCGCCGCGTGCAGCCGCTGCAAGAGAGCGAAGAAGCGGTCCGGGCGCTTGTCATACTCCCAGCGCTGATTCCACACGATGAGGGGGCCTTCGCCCGCAAGTGAGGCAAGCGGGCCTTTGCCTGGGCTGCTTCCAGGCGCATCGTCGCCCAAATCGCCGTCGTTCACATCATCATCGTCTGCTGCGGAAGGCTCCGGCGGCGCGCTGAAGCGGGTGCAGTCGATGCCGACCGGCAGCGTGAGGCTGCGGCTGCGCACCTGCTCCGCCAGTTCGACGTGATTGTAGTCCGGGTAGTGTTTGAGCAGGCGCGGCAGTTCGTCGAACCAGCTTTGCAGGTGAAAGCGGCTGTTGAAGATCACGCGGTCGGCGGCGAGTTGGCTCAGCCAGTTGATCATGCCGTAGGTCAGGTCGCGCTTCTCGCCTTCGCGCCAGGGGTAGGTTATCTGGTTTTCGTGCATATAGAGTAGCACGGGCGCGGACGGCGGCAGCTCGCGGCGCAGCAGGCCCAGCCAGGCGGGCAGGTTGACCATGTCCGTGGCGAGGATGGCGTCGGGCGGGCCGGATTCTGCCAGGAGGCGGCGCGCCTGCGCGGCCAACTCGATGGCGCCGC
>JBBSBO010000719.1:0-2164 GCA_038251215.1 Caldilineales bacterium | reverse complement strand
TGGAGGCGGACTTGCCCGAGCTGGTGCAGGGCCTGCCCTCGGAGCCGTTCGCGCTCGGCAACGGCTTGCCGCCTGTGACGCCGCTGGAGATCGGCGCCGACAATCAAGACGCCCGCGTGGCGCTGCGCCGCGGCCCGGACAGCGGCGGCGCCGGCGCGCCGCTGCTCTTCCTGGTGACGGACGACGAGGGGCCGGACGCCACCGGCGCTCGTCTCCTGATCATGGGCATGGCGCTGTCATGGCTGCCCGACGACTATGACCAGCAGCTGGTGCGCAACATGTCCGGGTTGATGCTCGAAGAATAATCGCACCAACCGGCTTTCTATTTGACATTGGCCTATTTGACGTTGACGCCCCACTCGTAGACGAGCCTGCCGCCGTTCCAGCCGCTCGCCGCCGCCAGCAGCATCCCTGCCACGAGCAGCAGCGTCACCCACAGCCGTGCCCGCGGGTCGTCGAGCAGTTGCGACGGGCGCGGGGCGCGGCGGCTCTTTTTGCCCGAGCCGGCGGAGGTCGCCCGGGCGCGGCTCAGCCACCCCTGATAGAGCAGAATGGCATAGACCACAGCCAGAGCCATGCCGCTGCCGATGTGCCGGTTGAGCACGCCGCGATAGGGCGCTTGCGGCGGCAGCCCGCTCTGCGCCAGCAGCCCCGTGAGGATGGCGGCGGCGCTTCCCAGCCAGCCCAAGAAGAGCATGACCCAGGCTAAGACGAGCAGCTCAGCGCGGCGCGGGCCATACAGGTAGAGCAGCGCGGCGGCGCTGCCCACGAGCAGCAGGGCGATGGGAAAATGCACGACGGCGGGGTGGAGGGTGGCGAACATAGAAACTCTCTTGTCTCGATCGAAGCAGGCCACAGATTGAATGGATTGAATAGATCACCACAGATTGATCTGTGAATATCTATTCAATCTGTGTGTATCAGTGTCCGCTTTTTTGAATCAGCTCTGGTTCTCTGCCTAGAATGCGCAAACCGGCCCAAAACACGTAGACTCGCTCACAGTACGGCGCTTTGGATTGGCCCATAATACACGAAGACGCGCAAAATGGACGGATGCCGCTGCGCCGGTCTCTCATCTTCGCATGAGCCTGGCTTAAGCTTCTCTTCACAATAACGCGCTACTTTGGGCACACTTCGCAGGCCAGGCCTCGCCACAAGCGGCGGCGACCGGTTCACATTAGAGGGGAAAGGGCAGCAAAATGAAACAGTTGACGCGTGCAGACATTACCCCCGAACATATCTATCTCAATCGGCGCAAGTTCATGGTGGGGGTCGGCTCTGTTGCCGGCGCGCTGACGCTGGCGGCCTGCGCCATGCCGGACACGCCGCAGGCTGCCGTCGAAGCGCCCGCCGTTGCGGCTCCGGCGGCCCCGCTGGAGCTTCCCGCTGCGCTGGCGAACGAGGCGCCGGTTGCCTCGGCGGCGGTGGATGAGCTGGGCGATCCGCTTAACGAGTACGACGTGATTACCGGCTACAACAATTATTACGAGTTCACCACCGACAAGGAAGACGTTGCCAAGCTGTCGCAGGACTTCGCCACGCAGCCGTGGCAGATCCAGGTGAGCGGCCTGGTGGAGAACCCGACCACCTATTCCTTCAACGACATCCTGGCGCGCTTCACGCAGGAAGAGCGCATCTATCGCCTGCGCTGCGTCGAAGCCTGGTCGATGGTGATCCCGTGGGTGGGCTTCCCCATCTCGGCGCTGTTGGACGAGGTCAAGCCGACCGCCGACGCGCAATATGTGAAGTTCACCACCGTGCTGCGCCCGGACGCGATGCCGGGCCAACGACGGTCGACGCTGAACTGGCCCTATGTCGAGGGGTTGCGCCTGGACGAGGCCATGAACCCGCTGGCGATCTTCGCCACCGGCATGTACGGCAAGCTGCTGACGCCGTCCAACGGCGCGCCTTTCCGCCTGATCGTGCCCTGGAAGTACGGCTTCAAGAGCATCAAAAGCATCGTCAATATCGAATTGACCGCCGAGATGCCGACCTCGGCGTGGATGGAAGCGGCGTCGAACGAGTACGGCTTCTATGCCAACGTCAACCCGGAGGTGAACCACCCGCGCTGGTCACAGGCGACCGAGCGGCGCATCGGCGGCTCGAACCGCCGTGAGACGCTGATGTTCAACGGCTATGCCGACGAAGTGGCCTATCTGTATGA
>JBBSBO010000718.1:0-2173 GCA_038251215.1 Caldilineales bacterium | reverse complement strand
CCTTCGCAGCGGCGCGCGCGGCCGGCTTCGACAACATCTACCTCGACTTCATCTTCGGCCTGCCGCACCAGACGCCGGCAGCCTGGCAGGATACGCTGGACCAAGCATTGGCGCTCGGCCCGGAGCATCTCAGCCTCTACAGCCTGATCGTGGAGCCGAACACGCCGCTGCATCACTGGGTGGCGGCCGGCAAGACGGATGCGCCCGACGAGGACATGGCGGGCGAACTGTATGAGGCGACCATCGCCCGGCTGGGGGCCGCCGGCTACGTACACTACGAGGTGTCGAACTGGGCGAAGGCGGACGAGTCCGCGCCCGGTTCGCCCGGCGTGCCGCCCTTGACGCCCGCCTACGCCTGTCGCCACAACTTGGTCTACTGGCGCAACCAGGAATACATCGGCATCGGGCCGGGCGCGCACAGCCATCTGCGCCAGGTCAATGCGCAAGGGCAGAGCCTGTCACGGCGCTGGAGCAACCACAAGCCCGTGCCCGGCTATGTGCGCCGCATCGAGCAAGGCGAGCCGCTGCAAGACTTCGCCGAGGAGTTGGAGCCGCGCACGTCGATGGGCGAGACCATGATGCTGGGCGTGCGCCTGGTGTGCGAAGGCGTGGACTACGCACGCTTCCGCGCCTTGCACGGGGCCGACTTGCGCACCGTCTTCGCGCCGCAACTTCGAGATTTGCAGGCTTGGGGTATGATAGAGTTGGATGAGGCCCGCGTGCGCGTCACGCCGCGCGGGCTGTTGCTGGGCAATCAGGTCGCCGCCATGTTTTTGCCGGAAGAAGCGGCGTAATCACCAGAATAATATCACCAGGACACAATCACCACGGCGCCGGCGCCGTGGCGAGTTTCAACATAAGGGAGGGGACGAGAGGCTATGTCCAGGGCGCTGTACCCAGGCACATTTGACCCAATCCACAACGGGCACATTGATATTGCCCGTCGCGCCGGCGCCATCTTCGACGAGGTGGTGATGGCAATTTACGACGCCCCGCCCAAGAAGCTGCTCTTTAGCACGGCGGAGCGCCTGGAGTTGGCGCGCGTCGCCCTGGCGGATGTCCCCAACATTTCGGTCGTCACCTACAGCGGCCTAACCATCACCTGCGCGCACGAAGCGGGCGCGCAGGTGATCGTGCGCGGGCTGCGCAATGTGGCGGACTTCGAATTCGAGCAGCAGATCGGCTGGGTCAACCGTGAGATGGCGCCCGCCGTGGAGCTTTGCTGTCTCTTCTGCAACGGCGATTTTGCCTTCCTCAGCGCCACCATCCTGAAGGAAGTCGCCAGCCTCAACGGCGACTATGCGCGCTGGGCGCCCGAACACGTACAACGCGCCTTGCAGGCCAAATACTTGCGCGAGGGCGATAACCTGTCCGCCCAGACGCCGCCGGATACGGATAAATCCAGGGGCAGCGGCCTGACCAAACGCGCCAGCAAGCTCACCCACCGCGGCTAGACAATCCGAACATCCTTGGCGGAAAGCGGCGCTCTTCCGCGGCCGTCCGCACAGCACAGGAGGTGCGCCATCGCTATCCTACAGTTGGTGGATCAACTGGCAGAGCTGATCCGGCAAGGCACGCCGATTCCCTTTACGCCCTACCGCGCCGTGCGCGGCCGCGAGGCGGCGCAGCTGATCGAGCGCATGCGCATCAACGTGCCCAGCTCGATCCGCGAGAGCGAACGCACCCTGGCGGAACGCGACCGCATCTTGGCGGACGCCCAGGCCCAGGCCGAGCGCATCGTCAATGACGCCCGCGCGCGGGCTATGGAGATCGTGAGCGCGCGCTCGCTGCTCGACACCGCGCGCACCGAGGCGCAGCGCATTGTGGACGAAGGCAAGGACATCGCCCGCCGCCGCAGCGAGGAGGCCGACCAATACACCGTGCAGACGCTGCGCGCGCTGCAAGAGCAGCTCGACGCGATCCGGCGCCAGGTCGACAACGGCATCGAAGTGATGCTGGAGGGCGGCAGGTCCACCCGCTCCGCCCCGCGCAGCGACAAGACGTCCGGCTAAGACCGACGATCAAACACACCCTGCAAGCCCTGGTTTTTGACAGCGCGGGGCCAAGAGGCTATACTTTCTTTCTGTTTGTATTCTAGCCGGCGCGGGCTTGCCCTGGGTTGTGGCTAAGGCTAGGCCGGGCGCCGCCGAGTGGCATTCTTTGGCCTGACGGG
>JBBSBO010000717.1:0-2176 GCA_038251215.1 Caldilineales bacterium | reverse complement strand
GGGGAGACGGCCGCGCCGGCGCCGTAGACGCCATGCAAGATGTTGAGCGCCTTGGCGCGCGCCTCGCGGTTGGCGTCGGCGATCAGGGCGTTGATGCCGGTCCCCAGCGCACCCTGGGCTGTGCTGACCAGCACGAAGCCAATCACAAACAGAACCCATAGCCTGGCGACCGCAGTCAAAGCCAACATCGCCGCCAGCAGCAAAGCAGAAATCCAGACCAGCCGCGTCCGCCCGATCACATCGGAGCCGACGCCGGACAGGAGATTGCCGAAAATCCCTCCAACCGAACGTGCCGGGAAGATCAGCCCGATGGCAGCCAGGGTCAACCCGGTTGCCGCGAACTCCTCGACGATGGACGGCATCACAGAAGGGACAAGGACGGCAGCAGTTCCGATAAAGAGATAGCCCACCAGGCCCAGGACGGTCAGTCGGCGGCTCAAAGCGCTCCCCCTCATTTGCCTGCTCGTTGAGAGCCGCGCCTGCGTTAGGCTAAAGCGAGCGGCGTTGTAAGCGACTAACCCTTGACCGCGCCGGCCGTCAGCCCGCGGATGACATAGCGCTGCGTGACGATTGCCAACACGAGCACAGGCAAGGTAATCACCACCGCGGCCGCCATTAACCCGCCCCAGTCGATCTGGGCATAGGAGATGAAGTTGTAGATCGCCACCGGCACCGTGCGCGTGCGACTCGACGCCAGCACGATGGAGAACATGAAGTTGTTCCAGGAAAAGACAAACGACAGGATCGACGCGGTGACGATGCCCGGCCCGCTCAGCGGAAGCACCACGGTGATGAAGGTGCGGAGTGCACTGGCGCCGTCGACCACGGCCGCTTCGGTTAGCTCGCGCGGGATGCTCTAGAAAAAGGGCACCATCACCCAGACGATGAAAGGCAGACCCACCAGCATGTGCGCCAGGATTAAGGAAGTGTAGGTGTCGATCAGCCCCAGCCGTCGGAAGATGATGAAGAGCGGCACGAGGAAAGTGATGCCGGGCACCATGCGCGCCATCAGGATGGCGACCGCTAAGCGGTTTTGCCGGTAGCGGGCGATGCTGTACGCGGCCGGCAGACCGATCAGCAGCCCGACCAAAGTGCATCCGGCGCCGATGATGACGCTGTTCATGATGTAGCGCATGAAGTTTTGTGTGCCGAAAACGTTCTCGAAGTTGCGCAAGGTCGGCGTGAAGATCAATTCAGGCGGCAGTTTGATGATCTGGAGCGGCGACTTGAACGAATTCAGCACCATCCACAGGAACGGCGTCAGCAAAAAGAAGATCACCAGCAACAAGACCAGCGCATAGATCAGATTGCCGATGAAGCGGCGCGTGCGTTTGGGACGTCTGCTGGGACGTCTGCGCGCGGTTGAGGACGGGCTAGATGCGCTCATGGCTTACACCTCGAGACTGCGACGCGTATAGGTTACCAGCAGGCTGACGCCCGTGACGATCGTGAAGAAGATAACCAAGAGCGCCGATGCGTAGCCGAAGTTGAAGTAGTAGAAGGCCTGGTTATAAGTATAAATATTCAGCGTTTCGCTGCTGAAACCAGGGCCGCCGCCGGTCATGGCGTAGATGATGTCGAAGGTTTTGATGCAGTCGATGAAGCGGAGCAACCCCGCCACGCTGATCGTGGGCATGAGCATTGGCAGCGTGACGCCCCACAAAGTCTGCCAGTAGGAGGCGCCGTCGACACGCGCGGCCTCGAAGGGTTCGCTGGGCAGCCCAGTCAGCCCCGCCAGCACAATCAACGTGATCAGCGGCGTCCACTCCCAAACGTCGACCAGCGCCAGCGAGGGGATCACGCTGTTGGATCCGGCGATCCACAAGGGTTCCGGCAATCCCATTTCGTCCAATACGAAGTTGATCACGCCGGCGGTCGGCTCGAACATCAGCAGCCAGACCATTGCTACCGCGACCGGCGTGGCCATCATGGGCAGGAGCAGAACGGAGGTGACGAGGCGTTTGCCGCGGTAGTCTTTGGCATCCAGCAGCAGCGCAATCGCCACGCCGAAGACAAGCTCCAACGCCATGGCGAAGGCGGTGAAATAGAAGGTGTTCCACACGGAATTCCAGAAGCGCGCATCACTGAGCAGATCGAGATAGTTCTGGGGTCCAATCAGCGTATTCGGGCGCCCGGCGGTTAGGCTCCAACCGCCAGGCGCCCGAATACGCTGATT
>JBBSBO010000716.1:0-2180 GCA_038251215.1 Caldilineales bacterium | reverse complement strand
GCTATGCGGGCAGCGAGGAATTGCTGACCGCGGTGCGCCCGCTCAACGCCAGCATCGCCGACCTGCACATGAGCGAACAAGTGCAGCGGCTGTTTGTCTTCAACTGGCGCATCACCTACCGCTCCGACGACAAGCGCGAGGAACTGTATACGGTGGCGCTTGACGAGGATGGCAGGCGGTTGCGCCTGGCTGGCGAGGCGGGCGCCACCGTCGCCGGCGCAGATGCCGTGGACCTCGAGGCGCTCTTCGCCGACGTGACGTCATCGCAGATAATGTCGCCACAGACTGTGCCGGCACCGGAGGGCGAACACAGCGCAGACGGCGCCAACGGCGCCAACGGCGACAATGGCGCTGAGGAGGCGGAGTTGACGCCCGCGCGGCGCCTGCCGCCCATGACGCAACTGGCGCGCCTGGCGGAGATGGCGCGCAAGATCGCCATTTATCACGCCGACATCCGCTGCGTCGCCTATGAGGCGGAGGTGCTGCCGCGCCTCTATCGCACGCTCAACCGGCTGACAACGTACTACGGACAGCAGATCGAAGAGGTCTACGACGCGCACGATCCCACCGGCGAAAAGCGCCGCGCCCTGGAACTGGACCTGGAGCGCAAGATCGCCGAGGAGGTGGAGAATCACCGGCTGCGTGTGGAGGTGTTGCTCTTCAGCTATGCCGTTTTTAACCTGCCTGTAGCCGTGGCGGAGATGACGTTCAGCGACGGCGGACATGCCGCACCTCTGCGCGTGCTGCGCAACCGTTATTCCGGCGTGTTGGAGCGGCCGCGCTGCCATGCGTGCGGCGCCGAGGCGAGCGCGCTCGCCGTGGACCGCAACGGACACCTGACCTGCGACGACTGCATCCAACAGTGCGCCACCTGCCAGGAGATCGTCTGCGCCGCATGCGGCGTGGCTCCGTGCCCCGTGTGCGGCAAGGAAAATTGCGATAGTTGCGGCGTCATGTGCTGGGCGTGCGGCGAACGGGCCTGCCCGGAACACATCAGCACGTGCCCTATCTGCGGCGACAGTGTGTGCCATGCCTGCCAGACCGAATGCGCGGCCTGCGGCACGCGGCAGTGTCGCAGCCACTTGCACACCGATGCTGTGCGCACGGCTGAGGGCGAATATCAGCTGATCTGCTCGGCGTGCGCGGTGCGCTGTCCGGCCTGCCAACAATACAGCGCCGCCATCGAAACATGCGCGGCGAGCGGACAACGCTTTTGCGCCAACTGCATGGTCACGTGCGCCCACTGCGGCAAGCGCGTGGGGCCAGGCTTCTATCAGCGCTCGCCGCAAACGGAGCAGGCCTACTGTGAGGATTGTTTGCAGGTATGTCCCGCCTGCGGCGCCCTCACCGCCGACGTGACGACCTGCGAGCGCTGCGGCGCGGTTACCTGTGCGGCGTGCGGCGTGCTGTGCGCCGTGTGTGGACGGCACGCCTGCGAGGGCTATTCGCAGCGCTTCGCCGAATGCGGGCACGCGGTGTGTACGGAGCACGCGGCGATATGCAGCGGCGGCGGCGAGGAGATTTGCCCGCTCTGCAACGAACCTTGCCCGATCTGCGGGCAACCGGTGTGCGGGGAGCATGTCGAGATTTGCCGGCGCTGCGGTCAACTTTATTGCCCCGACTGTGTGGACAAGCACGAATTATGCGCCACCTGCGCCGGCATGATTGACGAAGGCGATCCCGTGAACCTAGCCATGGAGCCGTGTGCCGCGGACCCGGCGGCGGTCGAGTTGGCGCCGTTGTACAGTTGGCTGCGGGCGAAGAATGAGCGCTATGTGATCTACTATGGACGCAGCCGCAAAATGACCAGCGCCGTGGTAGTCGTGGAGCGGACGGACGGCGGGCGCAAGGTCGTGTGGACCCAGCGCTTCAGCCTGATGGACACGATCCGCGATATGCTTGCCGGCGGCAAGGGATTGCGTACGCTGTGAACATAGTTCAACGCGCAGCCGCGGCGCAGCCGCACCTCGATGACTGCCGGCTTTGCCCCTTTGTATGCAGCGCGGCGCGGGCATCCGGCGCCGGCGTCTGTCGCGTGGGGCGGACGAGCTACATTGCCAGCGAGATGCTGCATCTGGGCGAAGAGGAGATGCTGCGCCCGGCGCACGCCATCTTCTTCAGCGGCTGTACGGCCAAGTGTAGCTTCTGCACTGCGGCCCAATTTGCCTTTCACCCGACCT
>JBBSBO010000715.1:0-2189 GCA_038251215.1 Caldilineales bacterium | reverse complement strand
TGATCGGCGAGGGGCTGACGCCGATCCGGCGTTGGGGCCAACCGGAGGACGTAGCGCGGGCCGTGCTGGCGATTGCCGAGGGGGCGTTGCCTTTTTCCACCGGCGAGGTGATCAACGTCGACGGCGGCTTCCACCTGCAGCGCCTCTAGGGGCGCTTGCGCACAGCGCGTATGCCGCAGCCATTCACAGCGTAAAGAGCATAGAGAGGGCTTGGAGCAGCATGAAGATTCGACGCGTGGCCGCGCTCAAGAGCGCCGACGACTTTCGCCGCCATTTGCGCGCCATCGATGTAGAGCTGCCGTTCGACGAGGAGATGGAATCCGGCGCCGGCGCGCCGCTGGCGCAGCCGCTGACGTTGGGCGAGCGGCGCATCGGCAATCGCTTCGCCGTGTTGCCTATGGAGGGGTGGGACGCGGGGACGGACGGACGCCCGACCGAGTTGGTGCGGCGGCGCTGGCAGCGCTTCGGCAGCAGCGGGGCCAAGCTGGTGTGGGGCGGCGAGGCGGTCGCCGTGCGCATGGACGGGCGCGCCAACCCCAATCAACTGCTTATCTCCGAGCAGACGACGCCGGAACTGGCTGATCTGCGCGAGCTACTGGTGCGAACGCACGCAGAGCGCTACGGCGGCAGCGACGACCTCTATGTGGGGCTACAGTTGACGCATTCGGGGCGCTTTGCCCGGCCCCATGACAAACGCAAGCTGGAGCCGCACATCTTGTATCACCACCCCATTCTGGACGCCCGCTTCGGCCTAGCGCCGGACGCACCGGTGATGCGCGACGACGAGATCGAGGAGCTGATCGCGGATTTCGTCGTGGCGGCGCAGCGCGCGCAGCAGGCCGGCTTTGACTTTGTCGACCTCAAGCATTGCCACGGCTATTTGGGGCATGAGTTCTTGAGCGCCGTGGATCGCACAGGCAAGTATGGCGGCAGTTTCGAGAACCGCACGCGCTTCCTGCGCGAGCTGGTCGCAGGGATTCGCCGCGCCGCGCCCGGTTTGGGCATCGGCGTGCGCCTGAGCGCGTTTGATTTCACGCCCTTTGAGCCGGGGCCGGATGAGCAGCTGGGCGTGCCCGTGCGCCGGGATGAGGGCGCGTATCGCTATGCTTTCGGCGGCGACGGCACGGGCGTGGGCATCGACCTGAGCGAGCCGGTCGCTTTTCTGGATCTGCTGGCCACGCTGGACATCCGGCTGGTATGCATTACGGCGGGCAGCCCGTACTACAACCCGCACATCCAGCGCCCGGCGCTGTTTCCGCCGTCGGACGGCTATCGCCCGCCGGAGGACCCGCTGGCGGGCGTGGCGCGGCAGATCTGGGCGGTGGGCGAACTCAAGCGCCTGCGCCCCGATCTAGTCTTTGTGGGCAGCGGCTATTCTTATTTGCAGGAGTGGCTGCCCAACGTGGCGCAGGCGGTGGTACGCATGGGCCTGGCGGATTTCGTGGGGCTTGGCCGTATGGTCCTGGCCTATCCCGAACTGGCTGCGGATGTGCTGGCGGGGCGCACGCTGGACCGCAAGCGCCTCTGCCGCACGTTTAGCGACTGCACGACGGCGCCGCGCAACGGGCTGGTCTCCGGCTGCTATCCGCTGGACGAGTTCTATCAAGCTCTGCCGGAGTATGAGCAGCTGGCGGCGGCGAAGAGAGAGGCATGAAAAGGGCAAACCGCAAAGACGCAAAGGGCGCGAAGAAAAGCAACAGCAAGAACAGCTAGCAACCGCAGAGACGCGGAGGACGCAGAGAACAATATAGGGACATTCTTCGCGGATCTTTAGGCTCGGCAGCGTAGTCATTTCAGAAAAATAGGGGGACAGCGATGGATTTGGCGAGTGTGGACCATTTGTTGACGACGACGCGTTCGGTGCGCAAGCGGCTGGATTTGACGCGAGCGGTAGAACCGGAAGTCATACAAGAATGCTTGGAGATGGCGATCCAGGCGCCGACGGCCTCGAATCAACAGGGCTGGCATTTTATGGTTGTACGCGATGAGGAGAAGCGGCGCGCCGTGGCGGAGTATTACGCGCAATCGTATCGCGTCTACTTGCAGCGCGTGCGCGGGACGGGCAGCCGCTGGGAGGCGAGCGACCCGCGCGCACAGCGCGCCGGTCAGGTGCTCGATTCGGCGACGTATTTGGCGCGCAACCTGCATCGCGTGCCCCTCTTCATCATCCCCTGCATCGATGGGCGGCC
>JBBSBO010000714.1:0-2190 GCA_038251215.1 Caldilineales bacterium | reverse complement strand
GGATTGCTGGTGAACGCCATGAATGTCGATCCCGCCCACGAAGCCGAGTTCAACGAGTGGTACGACCACGAGCATATTCCGGCGCTGTCGAAAGTGCCTGGCACCCTGTGTGCGCGCCGCTTCAAGGACCAGAATGGAACGCACCGGTATCTGGCGCTGTACCATCTCGAGCGGCCCGAGGTGACCACGAGCCAGGCCTGGAAGGAAGCGGCTGGAACGCCCTGGAGTGCGAAGTTGCGCCCGCACTTCCGTGACCATCTGCGCATTCTGACCAGCCGCTATGTCAGACGCGCGGCCTGAACGCAGCGCAGCCGCCGGCACGTTTGTGTGTGCCGGCGGCTGCGCTGCCAAGACATCGCGAACTGAACAAGAATAGCCCGTCTTATTCAGCGAACCTGGCTGAATCACGCCAAGAGCGCGTAGGGCATAGCTGTCCTACGCGCTGATTTCAGCACGGACTCAGAACGGACGTGGCAGGCGCTGGGGGTTTCAGGACGTGGCGGTTTCTGGGGCACAAGCCCCCACGGATCACGGTCCGGCGGGTTGGAAGCTGCGAACCAGGCCGCTGAACAGACTGGCTTCCGGGCAGGCGGCGGCGAAGGCGACACGGACCCGCGTGGCGGTTTCGCTGATCCGCGCTGCGATCTTGATCAGCCGCATCTGCAAGGTTTTGAATTCGGCGATGGCGAGCGGTTGCGGTTTGGGAATGGTGTCGCGGACCTTCAGCAACAGCCAGTAAGCGCCCGTGTGCAGCACCAGCCGCACCTGGTTGGCCAGTGGCGAGCGGCAACTGGTGCGGTCGGAGGCAAGCTGGGTCTTGTGCAGCTTGATGAAGTTTTCCATCTGGCCGCGCGCGCAATAAAGGGTCTCGTAAAGCCATTCCGCGCTGCCGCCGGTCAGGTTGGTCACGACGTAGCGGATGTCGAGACCTCTCGGCGTTGCCTCGATGCGGGCGGCGACGCGCCGCTGGCATCCCCAGGACCTGGCGCCGTAGCTGACTTCGGTGTGGCGGCGCACCGCGTTCGCCTGCGCTTCGGCGCCTCGCAACCGTGCCGCATCGACGGGTCGATCAGCACAGCGCATCTCAACCAGCTTCGCCTGCGCGGCGGCACGCTGTGCCCGTACCGCGTCGGCGAGCGGCTCCACCATTTGGTCGAGCACGGCGTTGCCGGACAGACCGAAGATGTAGCGCAGGTCATTGGCCTCGCACCACGCCATGACCTCACGGCGGCCATAGTGACTATCGCCGCGAATGGTGATGCGCGTGTCTGGCCAGTGCGTGCGGATGCGCCGCACCATGCGTCGCAGATGGCCGCGGACCTCCTCGCCGCTTGGCGTTTTCCCTGGACGGAACAAAACCACGACCGGGCGGGCGTTGGCCGCGTCGTAGACGTGGATCGGCAAAAAGCATCGCTCGTCGTAATGAGCGTGAAACAACGCCAGTTGCTGATTGCCGTGCGCCACGTCGCAGGTGTCATCGATATCGAAGGTGACGGCGGCAGGCGGGCGATCGTAGCTGCGACAATACAAATCGATCATGGCGTAGGTCATGCGCACCACCTCGCGTCTGGTCGGCGCGTTCTCCCATCTCGACACCGTCGGCTGGGAGCACAGGTCATCGCCACTGTCCGGCAGGCGGCCACAAGCAACTTTGAATGCCGGGTCGGTGCGCAAAACATCGAGGTCGTCGGCATCCTCGTAGCCGCAGGCGATCGCCAGCATCCGGGCACGCAGGATGTCGCTGACGCTATGCGTCACGTACAGCGGGTTGCGTGGGTCTGAGATCAACGGCGCAAGCGTATCGGCGATACCGAGTTGTCGCTCCACTGCGCCGAGCAACATAACGCCGCCGTTGGAGGTGATCCGTCCGCCGTCAAATGCCGCCACGACTTTCTTGCGTTCAACTGACGGAAAGGCGAATGGCGGCGGGTTTGGGGAACCAAAAGGCGCGGACATTGCGAAACTCGCGGCGATCGGGTGGACAGGGCGGTCGTGACACCTGATCTATCCTTGGATTCAATGCGTTGTACAATTGTCGTTTCGGAATCTCTGCTATGCGTTGAATAAGACGGGCTAATCCTGGAAGACACCATCGAATTGCAGTGTCGCCTGGCCAATACGCTGGCCTTCCGCGCCGCCGGCACCGTCTGCCTCTTCTGAGCCGCCGTCCCGTAATCTACAGCAATGAGC
>JBBSBO010000713.1:0-2195 GCA_038251215.1 Caldilineales bacterium | reverse complement strand
GAGGGCATGGATGGCGGCGCGCGCGTGGCGCTGGTGAAGCAGCGCGACGAGGAGCACCTGCTGGCACGGGCGAACTTCCCGTGGCGCTTCGGGCAGGTCTATCACCTGGCGCTGGAGGTCGAGGGGGTTCGCATCCGCGGCTACGTGGACGACGCGCTCCTCTTCGACGTGTACGACCACGCCCCGGACGCGCTGATGGTGGGCGGCGTCGCGCTGGTGATCACGGAGGGCCGCACGGCGACGCAATCGGTGCGCGTGGAGCCGCCGGCGCGTGGCTGATGATCCAACTCGCGGAGTGAGCGGCGTGACGCGCGAATCGTATTGTGGGCGCACCGCATCTGAGGATGCGCAGTCCACAAGAGGATGCGCAGCCCGCAAGATAGGGGGAAAGCCCCGCGTGCTCTCACCTAACTCTTAACTTCAGGAGGAACCCGAAACAGATGGAAACAGTTAACACTATAGCGAGCATGATGGACTTGAGCGCAGTGCGCGCCGAGACCGACGCCGAAGAGGTGCGCCAGGCGGCGCAGATCGCGCGGGAGCATGGCTGCGCGGCGCTCTTCACGCTGCCGAACATGACGCCGCTGGCCGTCGCGGCGTTGCGGGACGCGCCGGGGGTGCGTGTGGGCGGCACGGTGGGGTTTCCATCGGGCGGGAACACGACGGCGATGAAAGTCGCGGAGGCGCGCGAGCTGATCGCGCTGGGGTGCGGCGAGCTGGATATGGTGATCGCCATCGGGCAGTTGCGTTCAGGCCACGACGCCTACGCGCGGGATGACGTGCGCGCCGTCGTAGAGGCTGCGGGCGGGATCCCGGTCAAGACGATCCTCGAATGCCACCACCTGACGGACGACGAAATCCGCCGGGCGTGCGAGCTGTGCGTGGAGGCAGGGGCGGCGTGGATCAAGACGGCGACGGGGTGGGCGGCGACGGGCGCGACCCTGCACAACATCGCGCTGATCAAGGCGACGGTGGGCGACCGGGCGGGGGTTAAAGCTGCGGGCGGCGTGCGCGACCTGGCGACCGCGCTGGCGATGTTTCGGCTGGGAGCGCGCCGGTTCGGCGTCTCCTATGGGGCAGCGCTGCGGATTCTGGATGCGCGTGAGGGCGATCCAACGCTGTCTTATTAATGGAGGCGCACTTTGAATTTAGACTTTGACGAACGTCTGCTTTAATGCTAAACTCGTTACAGAAGATACACATGGCTACCGCTCTGATGCTCCGTGGTCCCATCCCCACCATAGTCATCGAACGGCTCAATTACTACATGCCGAGATAACGGCGAAGGTGCTGAATATGAAGGGTTTGAGGTCTAACTTTTTAGCTCTGGCGCTGGCTTTGTCTATGCTCACCGGTTGCGGCGGCGCATCATTTTTGCCGTCGGCCCAACCGCGCGGCGATGGTGCGAATCAGGCCGGCGTCTCTGCCGAACCGACGCCCCTCCCCACGCCCATCGTGGCCGCCAAGCCGACCTATACGGTGGGGATGGGTGAGGTCGTCAAGAAGCTGGAGTTCACCGGCCGAATTTCGCCGGTCAAAGAACAGGAGCTTTTCTTCCGCAAGAGTGGGCGCGTGCGCCAGGTGTTGGCGAAGCGCAACGAGGAGGTGACGGGCGATCAAATCCTGGCCGACCTTGAGATTGACGACCTGGAACGCCAGCAGGCCAGCGCCAAGCTGGATCTGGAGCGCGCGCAGTCGCGCCTGGCCGAGGCCGAGGCAAACCACGACGCCGACATCCGGCGCGCTGAGGTGAACCTTGAGTTGGCGAAGCTGTCATTGGCCGCCGAACAAAACCGCACCACCAACACCGCACCGCAAAAAGTACAGGCCGAGTTGGATTTGCAACAGGCCGAGCTGGCCGTCAAGAACGCCCAGGAAGCCTATAATGCCATCGCGTGGCGCAACGACGTGGGCCAAACCCGGGAAGCTATGGATCTGGAACAGGCGACGCTGGATTATCAGCGCGCCAGGGCCAATTATGATGGGGTGATCGCTGCGACAACCTCTAACCAGAAGGACCGCCAGTACAGCATCGCGAGCCTGCAAAAACAGGTCGAGCTGGCGCAGCTTGCGCTCGACGACATGAACCGCGGCGTGGATCCCCTCCTGAAGAACGACGTGGAACGCGCCCAACTCGATCTGGATTCGGTGATTGCGGCGATTGAAGACTCGCAAATCATCGCCCCGTTCGCCGG
>JBBSBO010000712.1:0-2195 GCA_038251215.1 Caldilineales bacterium | reverse complement strand
GCCACGGCTGCTTCCACATAAGGCTGCTCACGCAGGGAGAGCACCACACCGCGCACCAGGCGCGATACACGTGGCACTTCCGCGATGGTGATGGCCAGGATCACGTTCTGCACCGAGCCGCGTGTCAGCGCCATCAGTGCGATGGCGAGCAGGATGGGCGGGATGCTCATCATGCCGTCCATGACGCGCATGATGATGCTGTCCGCAAAGCGGTTGAAACCGGAGATCAGGCCAATGGTCAGCCCGATCGCCGAAGCGAAGAATGCAACGGAAAAGCCGACCAGCAGCGAAACCCGCGCTCCGTACAAGACGCGTGAGTAAACATCACGCCCCAGCATGTCCGAGCCGAACCAGAACTCGGCCCCTGGTTCACGAGTACGCAGTGCGGGTGCGAGGGCCGTCGGGTCCTTGGTGCCAAGAAACGGCGCAAAGATCGCGACGAAAAGCATCACCAGCAAAAGCCCGCCGCCGAACCCGATCATCGGATAGCGGCGCAGGTAGCCGACAAAACCGCGCTTCGGAGTGACGTTGGACAGGATGTCCTGCGTTGGTGGCGCGATGGCGAGGTCGGGCGGGATCACCAGACCGGCAGGCAGGGATGCAGCGCTCAATACCGGATCCTCGGGTCAAACAGGGTGTAGAGCAGATCAATCACCAAGTTCACCAGCACATAGACGAAGCTGAACAGCAGAACGACTCCCTGGATCACCGGGTAATCGCGGCGAAGGATGGCATCCACCGTCAGGCGCCCAAGGCCAGGGATGGCGAAGACGCTCTCCGTGACCACGGCACCGCCAATCAGCAACGCGATCCCGATGCCGATGATGGTGACGATGGGGACGGCCGCGTTCTTCAGTGCATGCAAAAAGAGAATACTCCGCTGCCCAGCCCCTTTGGCGCGGGCAGTGCGGATGTAATCCTGGCTGAGCACCTCCAGCATGGTGGCCCGCGTGATCCGGGCGATCAGTGCGATATAGACGCCACCGAGTGCGACGGATGGAAGGATCAGATTTTCCATCCAGGGAAAGAAGCCCTGGCTGAAAGGCGTGTATCCCTGCACCGGCAACCAATCGAGTTCCAACGCAAAGATATAGGCCAGCACATAGCCCACCACAAAGACAGGCACCGAGAAACCCAGCACGGCGAAAGCCATCACCAGTCGGTCAATGGTCGTGCCCTGCTTCCAGGCAGCGACGACGCCCATCGGGACGGCAATGGACACAGCCAAAATGAGAGTGACGATCATCAGGGAGAGCGTCGGCTCGATTCGCTGGGCGATCATGTGGCTGACAGGTAAATTGGTGAAGATCGAAGTGCCAAGATCGCCGCGCAGAATATCCCAGACCCACGCGCCAAAGCGCACCAGGTAGGGACGGTCCAGGCCGAGGGAGGCGCGGATTCGCTCCACGTCATCAGGCGTCGCCTGATCGCCCGCGATCACAGCGGCGGGATCGCCCGGCGCCAGGTAGAGCAACGAAAAGACAAACAAGGCGACGACCGCCATGACCGGAATGGTCGCGAGTACGCGCCTGACAATATAGGCCCACATTCAGTTTACTCCCCCGCGCGGCGAGCATTTCACGCTGAAGCCCCTTTTGGGGCTCCAGCGATCAGACGGCAAGACAAGCGGAGCGCGAAATGTCACGACTTGGAGACGCCCCAGAACCAGGGCAGCGGGCCGGAGGTGATGCCGGTCACATTGCTGCGCCAGGCCTGATAGCCCTTGTAGAAACCGGTCGGCGCGAAGGGCATGCTGACCGTCGCAGCGCGGTTGATCTCCTCACAGGCGGCTTTCTCCTCCACTGGGGTGGTCGCGGCGAACCACTTGTCGCGCCCCGCTTCCACGGCTGGGTCGTTGGGCCAACCAAACCACGCCTGGTCACCATGGGCGCGCAGGCCCAGATAACTGGCAGGGTTGGTGCAGTCAGCGCCGGCGAACCAGGTGAAGAAAATGTTCCACCCGCCCCGCTCGCGTGGTTCACGGCTGGCACGGCGCGCACCGACCGTGCCCCAATCGGTCGCCACGAAATCCACGTTCAATCCAATGGAGCGCATCATGGCGTTCGCCACCTGCCCCATCGCCGAAAGGGGTGCGAGGTCCTGCGCCACAAGCATGGTCACCGGCTGGCCAGAATATCCGCTCTCCTGCAGGAGGCGGCGCGCCATTGCGGCATCACGCGGGGCAGTGAGGATTT
>JBBSBO010000711.1:0-2197 GCA_038251215.1 Caldilineales bacterium | reverse complement strand
TGGCAAGTCGATACACAGAGTTTGAGCCGGAACAGGCAAGACAAGAATAGGCATGCGGCTAGATTTGCAACAGTTCGGCTTGGGCGGTCGTCGCTTCGTCGTTGAGCGGCGGCGCGGCGGGGTAGCTACCCAGCATTTTGACGAAGACGGCGCGGCTGAGCAGGCGCAGGATGGCGTCGGCGGCGGGAGCGTCTTGCCAGTGTCCGTCGAAGTCGAGGTAGAAGACGTACTGCCAGGGCCGGTTGCGGCGCGGGCGGCTTTCCAGCTTGGTGAGGTTGACGTCGCGCTGGGCAAATTCACCCAATGCGTGATAGAGCGAGCGCGGCGTATTGGGGATGGCGAAGACCAGCGAGGTCTTGGAAGTGGGCGTGCGCGCGGCTTCTTCCTTGCCTACGACGAAGAAGCGCGTGACGTTGGCGCGCAGATCCTCGATGCCGGCATGGACGATCTCGAGGCCGTAGACCTCGGCGGCGAGCTTGCCGGCGATGACGCCCACGCCTTCGGCGGGCTGCGCGGCGAGGTCCTTGGCGCTGCCGGCGGTGTCGTACCAGGGCACGGCGGCGTAGCCGTGGCGGTTGAGAAAGCCTTCGCACTGGGCGAGCGCTTGCGGATGGCTGCGCACCTCGCGGATGGCCTCGGTTTGATCGGGAAGGGCGAGCAGATTGTGGCGCACGCGCAGGAGGATTTCGCCGGCGACGCGCAGGTCACGCTCCAGCAGCAGGTCGAACGACTTGTTGATGCTGCCCGCGGCGGAGTTCTCCACGGGCAGCGCGCCGTAGTCGGCCCGGCCGGTTTCGACCGCCTCGAAGATGTCCTCGAAGGCGCGGCAGGGCAGGGCGGTGATCTCCGCGCCGAAATGCAGGCGGATTGCCTCTTCGGAATAGGCGCCGCGTTCGCCCTGGAATGCTACGATGGTCATCGCTCTTGCCTCCCTGCGGGAAAGTCGCTTGGGTTGATGGGCCGGGTTGATAGCTTGCATTGGCAGAAAAGACGGCAAAAAAAACGAGGGCGGGAATTTCGCCATTCCACGCCCTCGGTGAGTTTCAGTGTACCCAGTACTAGCCAGGTATCATCTTTCTCCCTGCGCAGGATGGCGTCCCGCCGGTAAAATAGAAATAGCTAAACCAATAGCCGGAAAAAGAAAACCCGCGCCAGGAGGAGCGCAGGTTAGTGGACAGGACGTGAAGTTCGGTCAGCGAACGCGGTTGCGTAGCGCCGGAGCTTGGCTGTTGATTATCCATGCGAGGCTGAGAGGCCATTACGTTGGGCTCTTTACGATTGGCTCTTTGCGACCAATCAGGCTGGAAATCATCTTTACGAACTTATGGCGGATACGATAGCACGCATAAAGGGCGCTGTCAAGCGGCAAATTTCGCCGCTTGACCTTGGCGTCCCCTGCGCATCGATTGCCCCAACCTATTCCCTTTGTAGATGGCTGTCGATCTCGGCGACCAGTTCCGCCGGGTCCACGTACATAACGCCGCGGTTCTGGGGCGAGCCATAATCTTGTACCCAGGCGATGCGCCCATCGCGGTCCACGAGCACAAAGGTGTGGCTTGGCTCGCCGCCGGGCGTGGCCCATTGCATCACGTCATAGGCTTCGGAAACTTCGGCATTGGCGTCGGAGAGTAGAGGCGTGTCCGCGATGCCATACTCCTGGGCAGCGGCGGATAACTCTTGCACGGAATCGGTGGCGATGCTGACGAAGGCGACATCCAGCGCCTGAAAGCTCGGATCGCTTTGCAGATCCACGATCTGCTGCAGGCAGGGTGGTCAGCCAACGGCCATGTGGAAGTAGAGCAGTACTGGCTTGTCGCCCACATAGTCGCTGAGCGAAACATCGCCGCCGTTGGCTGCAGACAGGGTAAAGGCCGGGGCTTGCTCGGCATCGGAGGCAGGCGTGGCGTTGGCGCAGGCGGCAAGTGCGAGCAGCGCGACTAGCATGGTGATGAGGGTAATCGTCCGCTTGCGATATAGCTGAACTGGTCGGAATTCTGTGTGCATCATATATCCTTTCGACAGTAATAACCGCGCGTAAGTCAGCCGATTATATACAAAATGCTGAGCGAGTCAACTGGCGGATTTTGTCCCGTGTTTCAGAAAGCCTTACGACTAAACCGATCGCAAAGTGAAATTGCAGAATGTGCCGGACTGTACCTCATGACATCTTTCGACACAGCCGCATTTTCACCGTGCG
>JBBSBO010000710.1:0-2201 GCA_038251215.1 Caldilineales bacterium | reverse complement strand
GCGTGCCCGTGACCTCGGCGGTGACTTGCGGCTCAGCGCCGGGCGCGGCGGGCGCGGCGTTCTGAACCGGAATCGAGGTGGGCGGGAGATTGGCTAAAGCCGACGTGGCGGTCGGCTCCGGCGTGGGGCGTTCTCGGGTGCAGGCTGCCAACAGCAGGGTTAGCGCCAGTAGGATCAAGGCTCTACGGTAGGCGGCTTCCACGACATTCCCTCCAATTAGGCAGCACGGGGTTGATGACACAGATCATAGCACGACGGCGGTCGAAATGCAAGTGAATTAGCGCAATATTCCGTAAGCAGTGGAGGCCGCCAAGAAGGTAAAGACCAGGAGCGACAGGTTGATCGGCTGAATGCCCAGGAAGACGAGTGCGATCAGGCTGCCAACGAGCACGCCGACGACAACGCCGCCCAGGGCGTAGTAGCGTAGGGCGCGGCTGCGACGGCGGCTGATGGCGGCGCGGATGATTTGGGCCAGAATGCCGCCGGCGGCGCCGCCGACCATAAAGGCGATGATGATGCTGAAAAAGAAAAACGGCACCAGGCGAAAGAGAATGCCCGCAATCGGCGCCGCGATGGCGGAGACCAGCAGCGCTACGACAAAGGCGACCAGGTTGTCTGTGGGCGCGGCGTTGAAGTAGATGTCCTGCACGCCCCGGATGCACTCATTACAGCGATAGCCCACGTCGGTGAGCTGCGCGCACTTCAGGCAGATGGGCTTGCCGCAGCGGTTGCAACGCAGCAAGGTTTCCACGTCCGGGTGATTGGCACAGTACATTACCTCCGGCGCGTTGTCGGACGTTGCGTTACCATCGGTCTGCGGGTTGGTCTGCGGGTCGATCTTCAAGTCGGTCACGGGTACGGCTCCTAGCCTTCGGGCCAGCGTAGTTTGTCCATCAGCGCTTCATAGAAATAGCCGGGTTGTCGCAGGCGCACGAAGCGCGCCAAATAGGGGCTGCCGACGACGACGACTTCGTCGCCTTCATAGACTTCGATGACGAACTGCCCGTCCACGGTCAGCATCGCCTCATGGTCGCTATAGGCCTTCATGCGAATCTCGGTGCCTTCCGCCAAGACAATGGCGCGGTTCATGCTTAGGTGCGACGCGATGGGAATGACGAGGATATTGCGTAGCTGCGGCGGCAGGATTGGCCCGCCGGCCGCGAGCGCATAGCCTGTGCTGCCCGTCGCCGTACTCACAATTAAACCATCACAGGTGTACGTCGTCAGGTAGCCGCCATCCAGTTGTGTGCTGATGCGCACCACGCGCGCCAGACCGCCTCGACTGAGTACGACGTCATTCAGCGCGTCGTATTCGCAGATCATCGTGCGCGTGCTGTCGGCCTCGTGCGGACGCTCCAGGCGTGCGCGCACCATCAGGCGCTCCTCGATCCAGTACTCTCCGGCCAGCATGTGGTGCAGCAGACGCTGCCATTCCTCGGGCGGCACTTCGGCCAGAAAACCCAGGCGGCCCATCTTCACGCCGAGCATGGGTACGCCGTAGGCTGCGCCCAAGCGTGCGGCGCGCAGCAGCGTACCGTCGCCGCCCAGCGTGATTAGCAGATCGACGTTAGGCAGATGCTCCATCACCGCTTCGCGTTCCCAGGCCGACTCGAACCAAATGTCTTCCACGCCTTCGGCGCGCAGAAAACGCCCAATTTCGGCGGCGAGTTGGATCGATTCCGGCTTCTTGGGGTGGTGCAAAACGCCCACAAAGCGAAAGTGGATGGGCTGGTCCACGGCCGGCAATTTCTTGCCCGCGGCGGGTTGCACTTCGGGGCCAGGCTGGGGGGCGGAAGATCCGTCCGGTTTGAACAAGTCGCGGGCCATGCCGGTGTATGCCGTTTCGATCAGCTAAAAGGAACGCTATCCGGCAAGGTCGTGCGCACACGCAACTGCATTGTCTGTGCCGGTCAACATAGGGCGATAATAGTGTACGGCGCTCTATCCGTCAAATCGATGCGTCCAGCGCCGGCATCGACGTGTCGCCGAGGCGCATCGCCGGCTTATATCTTGCGTCTATTCTGCGCAACTGTCCCGGGGCGAAATCGCTGATCAGGGTCGAAATCATGTCGCTTGAACGGCGAGGCTGTGTTATCATGCCCTGACTATGCGCGTACTGATTCTTTCCGACATTCATGCGAATCTTGTGGCCCTGGAAACGGTGCTCAACGCTGCGCAAGGCCGTTTCGATGCCATCTGGT
>JBBSBO010000709.1:0-2202 GCA_038251215.1 Caldilineales bacterium | reverse complement strand
TCCTCATTGCCGCGCCACACCGTCTCAGCCCCATAGCCGGCCACACAATAGTTGCTGTTGGGCGTGACCTTAATGAAATCATAGTCATAGGTCTTCTGGAAGGTGATCGTCGCCCGCGCCAGCTCATCGCCGCGAAGGTCGTCGATCGGCCAATGCCGCCACAGCGCCACTGCGGGCCGATCCACCTCAGCGCCGGCGAAGGTCGCCTCCAACCGTGCGCGCTTGCTCATTGCGTTTGCCATCTCGTTTTCTCCTACCTGTATGTTCTAGGCCTGGTCGCGCCACGAATGGCGCGGCTCCCAGCCAAAGAAGCGCCGTATCTTGCTGCAATCAAACGCCGACTGAAACTCGCCGAAGCCCGGGGCATACTCTGCGCCCGGCCCATAGAGCCGCGCCACCGCCTCGCGCAGCGGCGTATCCAAACACGTATCCGCCGCCGCGATGAGGAATACCTCGTGCCCGGCGCTCTCTCCCTCCAGCGCGGCGCGGCAGGCGCTCGCCACATCGCGCACGTCGATGTAGCTCCAGAAGTTATCGCCGCCCGCAGGGAAATTGCGCCGCCGGTATTCGAGCATATCGTACTTGTCGGGCAAGATGATGTTGTTGATGCGTAGCGTGCAGATCGCCAGCGACGGATAGCGCACGACCAGCGAATCCGTGATCTTCTCGCCCATGTATTTGCTCAGCGCATAGGCATTGGGCGAATCGACCCGGTCCTCCTCATTGAACGGAAAGCGGGGCGGCAGCTGCTCGGTGGTCAGCCAGCCCGTCGCCATCTCACTGCCCGCATACACGGCGCGCTGCACGCCGTTGTCGCCCGCGGCCTGCAGCACGTTGTAAGTGCTGAGTACGTTGTTGGCGAAGCTCTGCTGCCGCGGATAGCCCGAGGGCGACGGGTTCGCCGCCAGGTGGCAAACCCAATCCGGCTTGCTCTGGGCGAAGGCGTCGTACACCTCGCCGGCGTCCGTCAAGTCGACCTCGATAAAGTCGCCGGGCAAACCCGCGGGCGGGCGCAGCCGGTCCAGATTGACGACCTCATGCCCCGCCTCGGCTAGCTCGCGCACGGTAAACGTGCCGGCGCGGCCGCTCCCTCCTGTGACGATAATGCGCATCATCCCTCCGTTTTCGCTGTTGACGCTGAAAAACCTGAATCGAGCTGTGTCTGTCCGACCCGCGCGGTCGCGCGCGCCTATGCCTGCCCCGCCGTGACCAGGTCCGCGGCCTGGCGCAGCTGCTCCCACGCGTGTTCCACATGCCGGCGCTCGGTGTTCGTCTGGCCTATGCTCATGCGCAGCGTCATCTGCCCATTGAGCTTGGTGTGCGTTAGGTACATGCCGCCGCCGGCATTGACGCGCTCCATGATCGCCTGGTTGACCGCATCGCCGCCGCGATGGCGAAAGCACACCAGGTTGAGCGGCGCGGGCGCGGCCAGTTCGAAGTCGGCATCCTCCTCGACCCAGTGCACAAACTCCTGGGCAATCTGTATATGACGCCGCACATGCGTGCGTAGACCCTCGACGCCGTAGTGGCGGATCACGAACCACAGCTTCAGGCTGCGGAAGCGTCGCCCCAGCGGCACATGCCAGTCGCGATAGTCGATCACCGCGCCGGATTCGGTCGCCTGGTTGCGCAGGTATTCGGGCAGGATGCTCAACGTCCGGATCAAGGCCGCGCGATCGGCCACAAAGAAGCAATCACAGTCGAAATTTGTGAACATCCACTTGTGCGGGTTGAAAGCGTAGCTGTCCGCCAGCTCCAGCCCCTCGTGGATGTAGCGGACCTCCGGGCAGAGCGCGGCCGTGCCCGACATGGCGCCGTCCACATGCAGCCACAGCCCATAGCGGCGGCAGACCGCGCCGATCTCCGGCAGCGGATCCAGCGCATTCGACGAAGTCGTACCCACCGTCGCCACCACAAAGAAGGGGATCAAGCCCTGGGCGAGGTCGGCTTCGATCTGCTGCGCCAGCGCATCGGGCCGCATGGCGAACTTCTCGTCCACTTCGATGATGCGCAAGTTCTCGCGGCCGATGCCCGCGATCATGGCTGCCTTCTCGATGGAGGAATGGCCCTGCGACGAGGGATAGTCGACCAGTCGCACGTTTCAGCCGCGCGCGTGTGTGGCAAAGTGCGTAGCGGGGTCGAGAGCAGACTGCTTTGGGCACTGGCTCGAGCCCGAGGAGGAATTCTGGATGTGGCGGACCC
>JBBSBO010000708.1:0-2203 GCA_038251215.1 Caldilineales bacterium | reverse complement strand
GCAAGGTCTGTGAAGCGCTTCGATTCTACATCCGCTTCTCAAATTGTGGAAATTACCGCCTAAGCCGTGCGCGGCGGCAGGGCGCGCCCGTCGCGCCCGCCGCCTTGCCCGGCGTAGGGTTTGCCCGGCGCCCAGTCCACGGGCGCGGGCGGGGTGAACTCCTCCAGCGGCAGGGATACGCACACGCCGCCGTGACGGGCCGAAACGTAGGCCGCTTCGCATAGCTCCAGCGCACGCAGCGAGCCGCGCGCCACGCTGTAGTCGGGGACGCCGGACTCGATCTGATCCGCCATGTTCTCCAGGTGGCGCTGATGGCGGCTGCGCGGGCCGACCTCCACCTCGAAGACGCGGCCCTGCGGGTGCGCGGCGTTGAGCAGGCGATAGCGCGACTCCCAGCCGTAAAAGTCCAGCGTGCCCAGCGTGCCGACCAGGCGAAAGAGCGTACCCTTGCCCGCTTCGGAGGATTTCACATAGTCACCCGTGTTCATGACCACGCGCAGGCCGTTGTGCAGCTGCATATAGGTCACCGCCAGCGTCTCCACCTGCATGCCGTCGCGATAGGTGCGCGTGGAGGCGTCGATAGCCGCCATCACAAAGTCGACGGGGGCCTGGTCCGTGAGCATCACCACGAAGTTGAGCCAGTGGATGCCGGCGTTGATGATGTCCCAGCCGTCGCACTGGATCTCGATCAGCTTCAGCTCGCCGATCTCGCCACCCTGCACGCGCGCCAGGATCTCGCGCACGTGGTCCGCCACGAGCAGGCCATGCGGCACCGCCATGGGCAGGGCGCGGGCGCGCACCATCTCCAGCACGCGGCGCCCGTCGGCGTAGGTGTCCGCCAGCGGCTTCTCCACGAGGATGCCCCGCAGCGGCAGCGCCAGCGCGTCGCGCGTCACGGCCAGGTGCGAGGGCGGCCAAGTGGAGACGCACACGACGTCCACGGGGCACGCGGCGAACATTTCGTTGTGGTGGGCAAAGGTGCGGATGCCCGGGTAGAGCGCCTGGGCGGCCGCGCGCGCGGCTTCGCTCCAGTCCGCCACGGCGACCAGCTCGAAGCGCGATGAAGCAGCCAGCGCCTCCATGCTCAGCTTGCCGCCGGAACCGGCGCCGACGACCGCGGCGCGATAGGGTGCAGGCATAGGGTGTGTCCTTCTAGGGTATGTCGCTTAATACATGCGTTCCATGTCCAACAGGTTTTGCAGCGGCTCGCCGTCTAGGAAGCGGCGCAGGTTGGCCACGAAGAGCGTGGTCAGCCGCTCGTTTTCGCGGTCGCTGGTGCTGGCGGAGTGCGGGCTGATGAGCACGTTGGGCATCTCCCACAGCGGGCTGTCGGCGGGCAGCGGCTCGCGCGCGAAGACGTCCAGCGCGGCCCCGCCCAGGTGACCGGATTGCAGCGACTGCACCAGGGCCGGCTCGTCGATCTCCGCCCCGCGGGAGATGTTGATGATCACGGCGCCTTTGGGCATCAGCGCCAGCTCGCGCACGCCGATCAGGTTCTCCGTCTCGTAGGTGTGCGGCGCGCACAGGGCCAGGAATTCGGATTGGCGCAGGACCTTGTCCAGGTCCTTGGGGCTGTACATCTCGTCGAGGCTGAGCGTGCGCGGGTCGATGCCTTCGATCTGGCGTTTGGTGCCGACCACGCGCAGGCCGAAGGGCCGCGACATGCGCGCCACGTCGGCGCCGATCTTGCCCATGCCGATGATGCCCAGCGTGCGCCCCGCCAGGTCCGTGCCCGCCAGGCGCGCCCAGCGCTTTTCGCGCTGCTGCTGCTGGATGGCGAGGATGTGGCGGCTGAACAAGAGCATGACCATGATCACGAACTCCGACAGCGGACGCACGTGTACGCCGCTGGCGGTGGTGAAGACGGTGTTGGGCATGCGTTCGCTGTAGTCCATGCGCTTGACCAGTTGGCCGATGCCCGCGCTGGAGGCCTGCACCCACAGCACATGCGGGGCCAGCGTGGGCAGGTCCGCCAGATGGGCGTAGTCGAAGTCGAAGAGGATGTCGGCCTGGGCGAGCAGCGCGCGCCAGGCGGATTCCTGTTCCGCCGTGCGCGGGATGGCCTCGCCCACGTGGTCGGCGGCATAGCGCGGCGGGCGCAACAGCTCCGGCACATAGACCACGCGCACGCGCTTGTCGACGGCGCGGATGCGCTCCACATGTTCGTCTTCCAAATAGCTGGCGATCAGCACCGTGTAGGTTG
>JBBSBO010000707.1:0-2210 GCA_038251215.1 Caldilineales bacterium | reverse complement strand
GCCGTGCGTGCTGGGGTGATGCGGTCCGAAGTTGATGACCAGGCTGTCGGTGTCGAACTCGTCGCTGAAGGTTCCGTCCGGCGCCTGGCTCACCGGCACGTAGGTGATGGGCGCGCGCCACGAGTCCGGGTCCCAGCCGGCGGGATAAGTCGTGTTCTTGCCCCACGGCACTTTATCTTCGGACCACACGAAGTCGCCCTGCGGGTGCCGGCTGCGGAAAGGCTTGGTCTCTTCCTCGAAATAGGTCTCTTTCCAGTCCTTGCGCATGGGATGACCGTTGAAGCCGTCCCACAGCAGCACGCGGCGTAGGTTGGGATGGCCCGTGAACTTGATGCCGTAGAGGTCGTAGACCTCGCTCTCCTGCAAGTTGGCGCCGGGGTAGACGCCCGTCGCCGAGGGTAGGGTCTCGTCCTGCGGCACGCGCACGTGCAGCACCAGCGGACCGCCGCCCTTCTGCGTGCTGTACAGATGATAGACCACCTCGAAGCGCTCGCCGACGCCGCTGCGCAGCTTGCCGCCATAGGCGCTGTAGTCCACACAGGTCACGCCGGACAGCAAGTCATAGCCCTGGCGGTCGCGCAGGTCGGTCAAATACGCGATCAACTTGTCCGGCGCCACCAGCAGCGCTTCCTCTGTCGCCTCGGCCCACTTGCCGATGACGGCGTCCTCTGCGGCCCCGTTCGAGGGAGCGCTCCCTGCGGCAACCTGCTCGCTCGCGGCAGGCGCAGCCGCTATCGTCGCATCGCTCATCGTGTTCGCCTCTCCTCAAACCACTCATGCATGATGGGCATCCAGGGTCAAAGCCTAGCCGGCCTGCTTAGCGCGTGCACGCGCCTTGGCGGCTTCCATGCGCTGCTTGGCCTTGTCCGAAACCTCGCGCGGGGCGGCTTCTTCATGCCGCGCCGCCACCGACTTCTTGCCGTCGCCCTCCGCCTCGGCAGGCTTGGCGAGCGTCGTCTCTTTGATCACCTGGATCTGGCGCGAGTCAAAGATGTCCGGCCCTAAGATCGGCACGGGAATGAATTCGGATTTGTCGCCGTGATACCACGGCACGCTCGTAATGCTCTGGCGCTCGACCTTGTCGTGCAGCTTGAGCAGGCCGTAGATCAGCGCCTCCGGCGTGGGCGGGCAGCCCGGCACATACACGTCCACCGGGATATACTTGTCGATGCCGCTGACGACGTTGTAGCCTTCCTTGAAAGGCCCGCCGCCGGTGGCGCAGGCGCCCATGCTCAAGACGTAACGTGGCTCGGCCATCTGGTTGTAGATGCGCACAATCGCCGGGGCCATCTTCTTGGTCACCGTGCCCGAGACAATCATCAGGTCGCTCTGGCGCGGGCTGGGGCGCATGACCTCCATGCCGAAGCGCGAGAGGTCATAGCGGCTGGCCGCGGTCGCGATCATCTCGATGGCGCAGCAGGCCAAGCCGAAGAGCAGCGGCCACATGCTCGACTTACGGCTCCAGTTATAGATCTTGTCGAGCGTGGTCACCATCACATTGGCCTGCAACTCTTCCGGCACAACGATGGACTCATGCAGGTATTCCTGCATCTGCTCCTGTTTCAGCGCTTGAATCTTCGGACTGGGGTTACTCGCCATAATTAGGTCGCCTTTGTCGTCAGGTTATCCGGGTCGTCTTGGTCGCGCCGCCCTCTTTAGCCCATTCGTCGTGAAGAACCGGTCGCCGGCAGAGGCCACAGGCGCTTGCCGCCGATGGCGGGCAGAGGGGTGCGCAAGTCCAGTTTGACTGCGTGCATTCTACCTGATGCCCAGGGCGAATGCAACTTCTCGCCAAATGGACGGGTATGTTTACGCCCTATCCTCGCTGTGATATTCTCCATGCGATACTCTCCATGAACCTTCTATCAGTATCGCATAATTATCATCTTTTTCATAAAAATTGACGCGGGCAGCGACCTATGCTATACTCCGCCCCGAATTCCGTGCATGTTGGAGGGCGCGCCGCGCCTGCACCGCACCCTTGGTCATTTGCAATCGTTCATTTGTATTCGTTCAGCCGTATCCGTTCAGCCATCCGGTTGCCGCCCGCGGGCGGCCGGCGGAAACAGTGGGAAGGAACGCCAATCGTGAGCATTTCCTGGCCGTGGGCCGCCAAAGCAACCTCGGATATCGTCTGGCTCGACCTCGGCGACCTAGGCGATTTTGTCAACCCCAACGGACCGCATGAGCAGTGGCAAGACCATGGCCTG
>JBBSBO010000706.1:0-2215 GCA_038251215.1 Caldilineales bacterium | reverse complement strand
GCCCGTGCAGTCGAGCCATAGGTTCTGGCGCTGCGCCCACTGCGCCGCGGCTACGCAGAGAAAGGCCTTGCCCGCCAGTGTGATGCCGGATTCGCCCGCGTAGTGCGCGGCCAGGCTGCGACGGTAAGCGGCGACGGCATCGTCCATCGTAGCCTGATCATAGACGTAGAGCGGCGTGCCGAACTGCTCGGCTAGCTCGCGCAGCGAGAGGCCGCCGATAGCCAATTCTGCGCCGGCGGGGCCGGCGATGACGGAGGTGGTGACGGGGAAAAGGGGCAGGCGGGCGTCGAGCGACATGGCAGCTTCCTGTGGTTGGGTCAAGCGGTTGGGGTCGGCTAGAGGATGACGAGGACGATGCCGAGCAGCGTGATCAGCGCGCCGACCAGGCTGTTGAGGCTGGGGATCTCGTGCAGCAGCAGCGCGCCCAAGATGATGCCGCCGGTCACCTCTTGCGTGGCGATCAGGTTGACCGGCGTGGCGCGCGTGCGGCGCAGCGCCGCGTTATAGAGCGTGTGGCCCAGGGCCAGCGGCAACAGGCCCAGCGCTAGGACGCCGGCGACGGCCTTGCCCGTGTAGCCGCCGGGCGTGAAGTGGAGCGCGGCGGCGGGCAGCAGCCACGCCGCGGCGATGGCATAGACTGCGCCGGCATAGGCGAACAGGCTGTATTTATGCCGTTGGCTGCGCCCGGCTACGCTGTACAGGCCAAAGCAGATGGCGCTGCCCACCGCCAGCAGGTCGCCCCATATCATGCGCCGGTCGAGGCCTGGCTCGAAGCCTGCCAGCACCGCCACGCCCAGCACGGCGACGACCGTGCCCAGCCACTTGCGCCGGCTCATGCCTTCGTCGAGCCACAGCCACGAGAACAGCGCGACGAAGATCGGCGCGGTGTAGACAAGCGCCAGGCTGTGGGCGATGGTCGTGTAGGCGAGGGAGGCGATATACAGCGCAAAGTGTAGGGCCGCAATCAGGCCGATGGCGGCGAAGAGGGGCCAATCATGCCGCTGTGGCAGCCGCTCGCGCCGCAGCAGGGCCAGCCCCGCCACCACGACAGCCGCCACCGCCATGCGCCCGAAAGTGATCTCGTAGGGCGTCAACGTCTCCGCCGCCCAGCGGATTAGCACCGGGCTGGTACTGAAAAAGAGCGTGGCGACGGCGACGTAGAGCAGGCCCTGCCGCTCGGCGTTCACGGCGGCGACGGGCTGGGCAGGGTCGACGGCGTCCTTAACTGATCGGGTCACCGCTTACTGGGGCGTGATGACGACGTAGATCAGGCTCAGCACCATACTGAAGACGATCAGCAGGCTGAGGATGTAAAAGGCTTTTTCGCTGCGCGTATATCTTCGTTTGGGACTCATATTGGTGGCGCTTTCTCTTTTTGAATAGCCATGTTAGACAGCCATGGTCGACAGGATTTGGCCGCTCTATTTTGTTTGCCGTTGTGTGCGAGCGAACCCGCCATGCAAGCACGCGATGACCCGCCGCGCGCCGCCCGATTATACCACAGCCCGCGGCCTGCCAGGCTAGTTTGGGGCGCGTCGTGGCACCGTGCGCGCCCATCGTCGGCGATCGGCGGGGATATTTCCGCTTGCCTTCGGGCCGATGATACACTGCCAAACATGATGACACGCACACAGGCGACGGCAATTGGCGGCGGCGGCGCGACGCTGGGCGGCGGCTTGCTGGTCTACGTCGTGCTGCGCGTTCCGCCACTGCTGCCGGACGGGCAGGCCAACAAAGCGGCGCTGCTGCTGGCCTTGATCTGCCTGCTGCTGCTGGCCGGCGGCCTGGGCGCATTGGCGGCGCTGGCGCTGCACAAGCGCTGGCCCGGGTTGGCGGGCGCGCGCCGACGCACACGGTCGCGCCCCGCAGTCGCGCTGCGCCAGGGCGCGCTGATCGCACTCTGGGCCGGCATCATCGTGCTGCTGGCGTATGCGCGCATGCTCGACGCGGCCTACTTCATCGTCACGACGCTGCTCATGATCCTGCTCGAGGCTTTCTGGCAAAGCCGAAGCTAACTGCCTAGTTCGCCCATGCTCAGGGTGCTGTAATCTCCAGCGGCCCCAACAGCAGCCGATCCGCCCCCTCGGCGCCGGCGGGCTGCACCAGCTGCAAGCGGTCGAAATCCGGGCGCGTGTACAGGCCGATCTCCAGCTGATAGAGGCCGGGCGCGGCGGCCTCTCCCACCACAAAACGATGCGTATCCGTGATCACGCTC
>JBBSBO010000705.1:0-2227 GCA_038251215.1 Caldilineales bacterium | reverse complement strand
GAGACGACCCTGCGCACCAGTTGGGGCGGCTAAAACAAAGGCGCAACACCTTCGAGAAAGCTTGGAGCTTCCTCGAAGATAGACCGGCGCCACTATCACCATGACAAAAACGCAGTGACGAAACCGCGATGACTCGAAACGGCATTCTGAACAAAACGCAGTGGGGCGTGGCGGCCTTTGCCGTGGCGCTGACGGTGATGGCCGTGCTGGTCAACGCCACGCCGCTGGGCGAGGTCACTTGGCTGCGCGTGCTCTTCGGCATCAGCGCGCTCAACTTTACGCTGCGCGCCTCGGTGCCGCTGGTGCTGGGCGCGCTGTGCGGCATCCTCTGCGAGCGCACCGGCATCATCAACATCGGCATCGAGGGCATGATGCTGGCGGGCGCCTTCGCCGCCTTTGTAGCCAAAGTGGCGACCAACGACTGGCCCCTGCTGCTCAGCCTGCTCTTCGGTGTGTTGATCGCGCTGGCGGTGGGCGGCCTGATGGGGCTGCTGCACGCCACCCTCTCCATCCGCTATCGCATGGACCAAATCATCTCCGGCACGGTCATCATCATCCTGGCGACCGGTCTCTCCGCCTATCTCTTCGACCGTGACGCCGTGGCGGAGGGCAAGTTCGGCTCGATGCGCATCCCGCTGCTGGGCGACATCCCCGTGGTGGGCGAAGTGCTCTTCAACAACCCGCCCATCACCTACATGGCGCTGCTGCTTGTGGTGATTGTGCATGTGGGGCTGTTCTACACGCGCTGGGGGCTGCGCTCACGCGCCTGCGGCGAACACCCGCGTGCAGCGGACACGGTGGGCATCCGCGTCAACCGCTACCGCTACCTCAACACCATGTTGGGCGGGTCGCTGGCAGGGCTGGCGGGCGGCTTCCTCGTGCTGGAAGCGGTGGGACAGTTCCAAGAGGGGATGACGGCGGGGCGCGGCTTTATTTCGCTGGCAGCCATGATCTTCGGCAACTGGAACCCCTTCGGTGCGCTGGCCGCAGCCCTGCTCTTCGGCTATACGCAGGCGCTGCAAAACGAGCTGCTGCTGGCGGGCGTGACCCAGGTGCCGCGCCAGTTCATCAGCATGTTGCCCTACGTGGTGACGATCATCGCAGTCTCCGGCTTTGTGGGCCGCGTGCGCCCGCCGGCTGCCGAGGGCAAGGTCTACGACACGGAAGGCGCGTCGGAGTAGCGCGCCTGCCTGCGGGTGGAACTTGGTAAGGAGCATTGATTTGAACGAGACGATCGCACCCACAAGACAGCCCGTGCTGGAGACCAGGCACGTCACCAAGCGCTTCCCCGGCGTCGTCGCCAATCAGGACATCAACCTCAAGCTCTATCCGGGCGAGATCTTGGCCCTGCTGGGCGAGAACGGCGCGGGCAAATCCACCCTGATGAACATCGTCTACGGCCTCTACCGGCCCACGGAGGGCGAGATCTTCGTGCAGGGCAAGCCGGTTGAGTTGAACACCCCCAACGACGCCATTCGCCTGGGCATCGGCATGGTCTTCCAGCATTTTCAACTCGTGCCTGTGATGACGGTCGCCGAGAACGTGATGCTGGGTAGCGAGACGACCCGGCGCGGCCTGCTGGATACGCGCCACGTGGCCGCGCGCATCGACGAGCTCTCGCAGCGCTACGGCCTGGCGGTGGACCCCTACGCCATGGTCGAGGACCTGCCCGTGGGCGTGCGCCAGCGCGTGGAAATCGTCAAGACGCTCTACCGCAACGCCGACATCCTGATCCTGGACGAGCCGACCGCCGTGCTGACGCCGCAGGAGATCGAAGGACTGTTCGACGTGATGACCCTGTTGCGCGGCCAGGGCAAGTCGATCATCTTCATCACGCACAAGCTGAAAGAAGTGCTGCGCATCGCCGACCGCATCGTGGTGCTGCGCGGCGGCAAAGCCGTGGGCGAGGCCGACCCAAAAAGCGCCACGCAGGCGTCGTTGGCCGAGATGATGGTCGGGCGCGAGGTGATCCTGACCGTGGAGAAGGACGCAGCCCGGCCCGGCCCCGTCGTGCTGGATGTGCAGGGCATCTCGGCGCAGGACGACAACGGCCATGCGGCGCTGCGCAACGTCTCGCTGCAAGTACGCGCGGGCGAGATCGTGGGCGTGGCGGGCGTACAGGGCAACGGCCAAACCGAGCTGGTGGAAGTTCTCACCGGCCTGCGCCCCCTACAAAGCGGTCACATCGCCATCGACGGCCTGGACATGACCAACGTGGGCCCGCGTC
>JBBSBO010000704.1:0-2231 GCA_038251215.1 Caldilineales bacterium | reverse complement strand
TAGGCCGTCATGGCCCAACAGCCGGCGGAACTGGTGCGCCTCGAAGCGGATTATCACGCGCCCGTCGGGGCCATGGCTGCGCCGGTTGGCTTCTACCTGCATGATCGCCTCGGCTACGCGCGGGTCAATCAGGGCATAGCCGACCGCGATAGGCGCCGCGGTTGGCGCTTCGATTGTCACTGACTCCTGTACCGGCGGCACGGCCGCCCCGCGCCGGAACGTCAGCCGGTAGCTGGTATGGATGGCGTAGTGAGGCTGCACGAGGCTGCCCATGCCCAGCCCGGTCACCATATCGCTGGGGCCGCCATCCACGCGCACGCTATAGGCCGGGGCCACAGCGTACATGGGGAAATCGACCGCGTACGGCTCGCCCGGTTTCGTCTCCGTCGGCTTGACCTCGCGCCCGCCGGCCCACGCGAAGGCGACCGGCACGCCGGGTAGGCGCGCCCCGCTCTCGTCGAGCACGTCCACAAACACATGATGCGTGCCGTGCGCCTGCGCTTCGTCGAGCCACTCGGCTGCGACCAGATGCCAGGTTGCGCCCGGCGTGCGCGCCAACTGCGCGCCGCGGGCGTCGAGGCGGCTGTCCCAGTCGAGAGGATAGCCCTGGGCGGGCGCCTCGACCGGCGCAATCGGCGGCGTCGCCGGGGCCTGCACCAGCGGAATATAGACCGTCGCCGTCGGCACGTGGCCCGGCTGTACCGCCGGCACGCGGTAGCCGTGGCGCATAGCTGCGGCCATGTCGGCCTGCACGCCCGGCTTATCGACGATGGCCCAGCGGTCGTAGGGCTGCCAGCGATAGAGCGCCAGGCAATGGATCGCCTGATTACGCGGGCCGCGGTTCCAGCCGTCGATCTCCGCGTAGGCCGCCTGCACCCATCCGCGGTTCGTATCGGCCCAGGCAATGTCGCCCTGATCCGTTTCTGTGATATAGACGGGCAGGCCGGTCATCCGCGCAGGTACGGCGGCCAGGAAGTCGCGGTAGGCGCGAAAATGGAAGCGCCTGTCCTGATAGGGCGGCTGCATCGTCACTTCGGACGTAATCAGCGCCGGATCGGAGCCGTGCGTGTAGGTGTGTAGGGCGATGCCGTCGCAGGCATCCGGGCCGATCAGCTCCAGCACGCGCCGGAAGTAGGTGATCCAGTCGATGCCCGTTTGCACGTTCCACGGCGCAATCGCCGCGGGTATGACCTGCGCGTGGGGCGCTACGGCCTTGACGGCCCGTTGCACCTGCCGATAGCAGGCGGCATAGGACTCGGGCAGGATGGGGGCGCCGCCGGGCCACTCGGCGGCCATGTTCGGCTCATTGCCGATGATCCAGCGGTCGCAGCCGGGACTCGCCTGCACAAAGGCCGCCGCGCGCCGGGCGAACTCGGCGTATTGGTCTGGGGCGGGGATAGTCCCTGTGGCCCCATAACCCCAGTTGAGCCGGGCGATGGGCGTAATGCCGTAGGCGGCCATAGGACGAAAGTCGTAGGCGGTCTCTTCGGTCAGAGCGTGGGTGGTCACGCACCAGCCGGTCACGCCGCCGGCTTGGAACTGGCGCGCCCAGTCGGGGGACCAGTCATGTATTGCGAAGAGCATCTGTGTCGTCATCTCCCCTCCAGCATAGCAGGTCGTCATGCGCGCCACGCGCATGGAAGCTAGAGATCGTCGCGCGTCACATACGCCCATATTCCGTCGTCAAAGGCGATGGGGAGAACACGGCCGATCTTGCCGAGCATGTGATAGGCGCTGCTCGGATTGATGCCTGCGACGGCTGCTACCTCGCGCGTTGTCATGCGCCTGCCCAACACAAGCAGCTGCACCACCACGGCGACGCGCTCCGTCGTCACCAAGTCGTCAATCTCGCACATGCTCACCGCCCCGCCCGCATCACTAGCGCAGCACCCACCACATTACCAGGCCAATGGCGAGCACGAGTTCGGCTGCCACGATTATGAGGATGTACGCTACTACGCGCAGCCCGCCCATGGGATCGTCATCGTTCATAGCAGCCTCCCGCCTTGCGGCCACTCGTGGGGTAGCTTGTCGGACTTCGACATGTTGCAGGTAGGGCAGGCTATCACCAGGTTGTCTACATCATTTGCTCCCCCGCGACTAAGCGGGACTACATGGTCGATGTGATAGGTATCGTGCAATTTTTCTCCGCACCAGAAGCATTTTTTCTTCTGGCGCTTGTATTGTGCTTTGATATCATCTGCGGTATGCGCGCCTTCTGCGGCTAGCCT
>JBBSBO010000703.1:0-2235 GCA_038251215.1 Caldilineales bacterium | reverse complement strand
TATCCTCGACAGCTACATCGAGGACGACGAGCGCATCGTCGACGACCAGGCCCGCGCCGACTTCGTGGGCGGCGGGCGCGGGCTGTTCTCACAGGCGCCCTCCGCCAGCCAACTGGCGAGCCAACTGGGCGCCAACGTCACCCTCTCCGCCGTGGACCTGTCCGCCGTGCCGCAGCTGATGGACAGCTTCAACAACCTGGCGTACCAAATGCAGCAGGCAAGCCAAAAGTCGGTGGCGCAGGCGCGCAGCTATGCCCAGTCGTTTACCAGCATCTTCGGCAGCCAGGTCCCCGCCTCCTACATCGACCTGGGCAACTTCGCCCAACTGGCGGCGCAGGCCACACAGGACCAGGCCGTCACCGACGCGGCCAATGGCCTGATGGCCGCGCTGGGCCAGGCGGTGATCGCCGAGCGCCACGGCCCGGGCAAACCCGGCGCCACCGGCGTCTCGGTCTACTTCCCCAACTCGCAACTGTACAGCAACCCGGTCAGCGGCTACCCGTCCTACCTGGGCGTGGCGACGCGCTTTGCCCAAAGCTCGCTGTGGGATGAGTTCCTGGCCTATCACTACACGGGTCGTCCCTTCGACGCCGCCGAGAAGAACGTCACCCTGCCCAGCGGCGGCGCGGCGGTGCGTGCGCCCGCGGCCGGCGGCATCCAACTTTCGGCCATCACCGCCGCAGCCGACACCGTGGCGCCCGGCGAAACGGTGCTGCTCAGAGTAGACATCGCCGGCGACAACGTGGGCTATGTCAAGCTCTTCGCCGGCTATTATGACCAGGCCGCCAACTCGATTAACCTGACGGACCAGGATTACCTGGAAAGCCGCGAGACGCGCCAGGTGGACGGCGTCTACTACCCGGTATGGCCCGAGGGCGAGTTTACGCTCGAGTTCGAGTGGGAGCCGATTGTCTTCGCCATCGACGACGGCACGCAGCAGGCCGTGACCATGTTCCGCCCACAAAGCTACGGCGCCGCTTTCGAGGACGCCATCTACACGGTGGACGGCATCTACACCTACAGCGATGAAGGGGTCACGCGCTCCGCTCGCCTCTACTTCCGCAACGGCGTGCTGCACCAGGTCTTCGCCTTCACCGACGAGGGCGAAACCGGCGCCCCGCGCGAGATCCTGCCGCGGCCGGGCGACACCTTTACCGTGCTCGAGCAGTGGCTGGACATGGACACCAACGGCGTCGCCACGCCCGCCACCGAAACCGGCCCCACGCTCACCTTCGGCGACCAGCCCTTCACCTGGGAGACCCTGGACGCGGCCGCCGGCGTCTATGTGGTCGGCTTCCTCGTAGAGGACCTGGACGGCAAGCAGTACCCGGTCTATACACAGATCACGGTGGAATAGGGCCACACCGCCCTACATTCCCCCTCACACAAGGAGATCACCCCCATGACGGGACCCGCATCCACACCGGCTGAAACCCAAGCTGAAGCCCGCGTCGAGATCAGCGTCAACCAACACATGCCGCTGCGCCGCATCTGGCGCTATGTGGGCTATGACGAACCCAACTACACCTACACGCCCAACGGCCGCGAGCTGCTGGGCAAGCTGGGCTGTCTGGCGGATGCGCCCTACTTCGTGCGCTGCCACTTCCTGCTCTGCTCCGGCGACGGCGCGGGCCGCCTCAAATGGGGGTCCACCAATGTGTACACGGAGGACGCAGCCGGTACGCCCGTCTATGACTGGACGCTGATCGACCGCATCCTGGACACGTACTTGGAAACCGGGCACGTGCCCTTTGTCGAGATCGGCTTCATGCCCGAGGCGCTCTCCACCGCGCCGCCTGATGTGCGCTACGACGACCCGCGCTACGGCGGCTGGCGCTTCCCCCCGCGCGACGCCGGGCGCTGGCTGGAGCTGGTGCGCAACCTGGGCGAGCATTGCCTGGCCCGCTATGGCCTGGCCGAAGTCAGCCGCTGGTATTGGGAGCTGTGGAACGAGCCGGACATCTTCTATTGGGAAGGCGGCGCCGAGGAGTATTGCCGCCTGTACGACTATACCGAAGCCGGCCTGCACGCCGCCCTGCCCCAGGCGATGTTGGGCGGCCCGTCCACGACCAGCAGCATGGGGCGACCGGAGTCCAACGCCTTCCTGCGCGCCTTCCTGGAACACTGCACGCAGGGCGTCAACGCCGTGAGCGGTCGTCGCGGCACACGGCTGGACTACATCAGCTTCCACGCCAAGGGCGGCGGCTACACCGTCAACACCGGGGCTGTCAAACT
>JBBSBO010000702.1:0-2236 GCA_038251215.1 Caldilineales bacterium | reverse complement strand
CGCATCCTTCCAGGCCTACTGCGACGTCTACGGCTACGCCGAGATCGTCGACGGGCGCCGTGTCATCACCGTGTGCGGCGATCATTCTAAACACATGAACCATTCCCTCACGCCCAACATTCTCTCCCAGGGCGACACCGATGTGGCGGCTTGCGCCATCGCCGCGGGCGAAGAACTGACCTGCAACTACTACGACTTTGACCTGGACGCCGGCGCTAAACTGGCTGCTCGCCCCTAGCGCCGCCAGGCAGTCGCCGCGGGTTGATCGGGGCGACTGCCTGGCAGGTCGGCGGAGAGGTTCGCCTATAATTACTGTGCGTCCGGCCCGGGCGTGGCGGTGGAAACGACCCTTCCTCTGGTGAGTTGAACGCCGGCGCCCGGCAGCAAACGCTTGTCGCCCACTGTTGCCGCCAACTCCTGGCGCGAAATTTTAAGTTGACATGCCGCCGCGCGCAGTCCTATTATAGAGCATGATGTCGGATCCGCCCGGCATTTCGTCTGCCTAACTTTGAACGCTTGAAGTCAACCGTCATCATGCCGCGCGGGCAGGAGATCCAGCCGTGCGCATTCGACGTCGATTGGACCGGCTCGATTGCCGCCTGGCGCAAGCCACGGTGGCGCCGGCGCACCCCGCGATCCCTCGTGCGGCAACCCTCTGCGCGGCGATGACCATTGTTGTCCTGCCTCTGTTGGCGATGGTCTTGTGTGGTCCGCTGCGCCCTCTGTGGGCCGAAGACGCCGAGCCGACCGTCGATGCGCCGCATGAGTACGCCTCACATCTGCTGCTCAGCGAGGTGATGGTCGCCCCCCTGGCGGTGAACGACGAGAACGGCGAGTGGATTGAGGCGCTCAACGCGGGGCCGGAGCCGGTGAACCTGCGGTCGTATGTCCTGCAAACGAACGCCCAGCGACACGTGATCGAGCAGGATGTGTGGCTTGCCGCCGGCGGCAGGGCGCTGTTGGCGCGCGGCGGCGACCCCGCGCAGAACGGCGGCGTCACCCCTGACTATGTTTATGCCGATTTGCTCTTGGGCAACGAAAGTGACAGCCTGGCCTTGCTTGCGCCCGACGAAGTGACGCTGGACCGCGTCGATTGGGGCGAGGGCGCAGGCAAGGCGGCGCCGCTGGGCGCCAGCCTCGAGCGTCAAGGCAACGATGCAGGTGCAGCGTGGGCTGCTGCTTGGTCATCCTGGCCCGCTTCAGCCGGCGACCTCGGCAGCCCGGGCGCGGCCTACGCGCCGCCGCCCGCGCCCAGCGAGACGGCGACGGCATCGCCTGCGCCCGCTGCTACCCCAACCCTCATTCCGACTATCCTGCCGACGCCGCCGCCCGCCGCGCCGCGCCTGTGGCTGAGCGAGGTGATGGCGGACCCGGCGGCCGCGCCCGATGAGACCGGCGAGTGGCTGGAGCTGTACAACGGTGACGCCGCGGTCGTGAACCTGCAAGGGTGGACGCTGGCGGACCTGGGCAGCGACCGCACCAGCATTGCGGCGGAGGTGTGGCTGCAGCCGGGCGAGTATGTCGTGTTGGGTCGCAGCGCCGACGTAGCAGCCAACGGCGGCCTGGCTGTGCGTTTTGTCTACACCGGCTTGCAGCTTGCCAACGAGGCGGATGAGTTGATCCTGCTCACACCCTGGGGTGAAGAAGTGGACCGCGTGGCCTGGGGCGACGGCACAGGGGTGGGCGTGAGCCAGGGGGCCAGCCTGGAGCGCAGCGAGCTCGCGCCGGGCGCAGCGTGGGTAACCGCCGCGCAGAGTTGGCCGGGGTCATGGGGCGACCTCGGCAGCCCCAACTTGCCCTATGTCCCGCGCGCGCCGGCGCCGCCCACCGCCTCGCCGACCTTGGCGCCGACGCCGTTAGCGCTGCCGCCGGCCTGGGAGCCGGCAACGGAGTCTGCTGCGCTGGCGATTGACGAGGTCTACTACCTGAGCGCGGACGACGAGTATATTGTGTTGGCGAATGTCGGAGACGCGGACGTGGATCTGTCGGGTTGGTCGATCGGCGATGCCGAAACGCCGGGCGATGCGGAGGGCGTCTATGCGCTGCCCGACGGTCACCGGCTGGCCCCGGGGCAGCTCTTTGTGATCGCGCGCAATGCCCAGGCATTTCGCGCCCGCTGGGGGCGCGGCCCGGACGCCGAGATCGAGGAGAGCGACGCGCAGATCCCTACGCTGAGCAAGCGCGCCGGTTGGGCGAGCGGCCTCCTGGCGCTCAACGACGGCGGTGACGAGGTGAT
>JBBSBO010000701.1:0-2242 GCA_038251215.1 Caldilineales bacterium | reverse complement strand
CGCGGGCTGGGTGGATGTGGCAAATGCCATCAGCCTCGTGATTAGCGGCACCCAGGGCTATGCCTACGTGCGCCGCGGCGAGGTGTTCTTCACAAACAAGGCCGTGGAAGGCGCGGACGGCGAGACGCCATGGCGCGATCTGCCTGCGGCGTGGCCTCATGCGTTCGAGTTGTTTTTGGACGCGGTGACGGGGGCGGCGGACGTGCCGCTCGTCTCACCACAGGAAGCTGCGGATCGCAGCGCAGCCATGGAGGCGATTTACCGCAGCGCCAAAGCCGGGCAATGGCTTGAGCCGAATTACGAGACAATCTAGATCAGACAATCACGAAGACTAGAATAGCTAGGAAGAGGTCGGAGACGATGGCGGGTATGCTGGAAGGCAAAGTGATTTTGGTGACCGGTTCGACAACCGGCATTGGCGAGGCGACGGCGCGGCGCTGCGTTGCCGAGGGCGCGCAGGTGATGGTGCATGGCCGCGACGAGGAACGGGCCAAAGCGCTGGTGGCGGACTTGGGTGAGGCGGCGGCGTATGTGATCGGCGATCTGGGCGACCCGGATGTGTGCGACCATGTGGTCGACGCCACGGTCGAGCGCTTCGGACGGCTGGACGGCATCTCGAACAATGCCGCGCTGACGTGGCGCGCGCGCATCGACGAGACCGACGCCAAGACGTTCGACCGCATGATCAACGTGAACCTGCGCGCGCCGTTGCTGATTATTCGGCGGGCGCTGCCGACTTTTCGCAAGCAGGGCGCGGGCACGGTGGTTAACATCGGCTCGGTCAACGCCCTAGCCGGCGCGGCCTACCTGACGCCCTATTCGGCGTCGAAGGGCGGTCTGGCGACATTGAGCCGCAACCTCGCCAATTCGCTGGCAGAGGAGCATGTCCGCGTGAATCATCTGAACGTCGGCTGGGTGACTTCGCCCAACGAGATCGCGCTGCAAGAGAGTGAAGGCCGGCCCAAGGGTTGGGAGAAGAACGTCTCGTCGGTCTACGCGCCGAGCGGACGGCTCTTGATCCCGGACGAGGTGGCGGCGCACGTCGTGTTCTGGCTGTCGGACATGTCCAAGCCGGTAAGCGGCGCCTCGTATGAGGTAGAACAGTATTCGGTAATTGGGCGCAACCGCAATACGAACGATCCCACGATCAGCGCCGTGTAGGGACTGGGCGCCCGGATACGGCCGATTGCCTGGACGATAAAGCCGCCGCAATTCAAGCGCAAACCAAATGGTATAGAGTAGTGGGCGGGCGTTGCGAGGGTACAAGCAGCGCTCGCCTTTTGATTGGGCGTACGTCGGAATATGAGGGCGGGGGCATTTTGCGCGTGCTTTGCCGGAAAGAGGATTTATGCTACCCTTGTCTTGGTTTGAATGGCCCGCGGAGTAACCATTCCGGCAAGAGACAATTGCTTCCGCACTCAGAGAGGTTCCCGCCTTATAGGCGGCGCGCAACGGCGCTTTTTGATCAACGGGAGAGAACGCAAATGACCGATGCAGTCAAGCCCGCCGGCAATCCAGCCTATAAGGTGATCGGTACGCGCCCCATCCGCCATGACGGCGAGGATAAGGTCACCGGCCGGGCGAAGTTCGCCAATGATACACATATGACGAACATGCTGGCGGGGAAGATCCTGCGCAGCCCGCACGCGCATGCCCGCATCCGCTCGATCGACACACGCGCGGCCGAGGCATATCCTGGCGTGTTCGCGGTCGTGACGGCGGCGGACATGGCAGCCGTGGCGGATAAGGTCGAGGAGATGGGCGAGGATTCCGTCAACCTGCGCTATCTGGCGTCGAATCTGCTGGCGCATGAGAAAGTGCGTTATCATGGCCATCCCGTGGCGGCGGTGGCGGCGATCAACGGGCATGTGGCGGAGGAAGCCTTGCGGCTTATCCGGGTTGACTACGAGGTGCTGCCGGCGGTGATGGACGCTAAGCAGGCCATGCAGCCCGACGCGCCGGTCCTGCTGGAGGACCTGCGCACCGACGAAATGGGGCGCACGGGTGACGAGCCGACGAATGTGGCGCAGCATTTGCAGCACGCGCGCGGCGATTTACAGGCAGGCTTCGCGGCAGCGGATGTGGTGATCGAGCGCGAATTCAAGACGGAGATGGTGCATCAGGGGTATATTGAGCCGCAATCGTCTACGGTGCTGGTACACGAGGATGGGCGCGTCGACGTCTGGACGAGCACGCAAGGCCCGTGGCAGATCCGCGAGCAGGTGGCGGAGATGTTGGGCAT
>JBBSBO010000700.1:0-2243 GCA_038251215.1 Caldilineales bacterium | reverse complement strand
GTGCCGCTCATGTGGTAGATGTGGATGAAGCCCTGGCGCCCGTCGGTGGTTTCCGGGGTCAACGTGGCTTGCGGCAGAGTGTCGATGATCTTGGCTGCCAGGTGCAGGGCGTTGACCAACTTGTCCTTGGCTTGGCCTGGGTGAATGGAGACGCCCGTCACATGTACGGTGGCTTTGTCGGCGGAGAAGGTCTCGTAGACGATTTCGCCTCTGTCGGAGCCGTCCAGCGTGTAGGCGAAGTCGACGCCGAGCGCGGCCGGCAAGTCGGCATGAACGCCGCGGCCGATCTCTTCGTCCGGCGTGAAGCAGATGCGGATGGGGCCGTGGGCGACGGAGGGGTTTTGCAGCAGATAGCGCGCGGCGGCCATAATGATGGCGACGCCTGCCTTATCATCCGCGCCGAGGAGCGTCCTACCGCCGGCAGTGACGATGTCCTCGCCGACCTTGCTCGCCAGGTAGGGGGAGCCTTCGGGCGACAGGACCAGCTCGGGGTCGTCGGGCAGCGCCAGCGCGCCGCCGGCGTAGTTGCGATGGACAATCGGCTTGACGTCGGTCCCGCTGAAGGCGGCGGTGGTGTCCACATGCGCCAGCAGGGCGATGGTCGGCGTGGCGTGCGTGACGGTGGCGGGGATGGTGGCGATCAACGCGCCGTAGTCGGTGAGGCGGATGTCCTGCGCGCCGATCTCGGCGAGTTCGCCTTGCAGCAGGTGCAGCAGATCATACTGCCTTTGGGTGCTGGGCGACGTAGGGGACGCCTCGTCGCTGGTGGTGTCGATGCGCACATAGCGCATCAGTCGGTCTTCGAGTTCTTGGGCAAAATCGGCGTACATGCTTTTTCTCCGAGTATTCATATAGTTGTGAGGCTGCAAGAAACGTTTACAACCTGCGAGGAAGCTGCCGGCTTTCTCGCAGGTATTGGTCGAATTGCCATGCACTTAGGCGGCGGGCGCCGGCTGTTTCTTGCGGCGTTTAGGCTCTGGCTGGTTGGGGTCCGCCGGCACTTCGTCCGGGTTATAGCCGGGCAGGCCCAGAGACGGGAAGATGGCGAGCAGCGCCACGGCGGCGAGAATGAGGAAGGCCACCTTGAGCGCGCGCAGGCGGGCCAGCGTGTTGATGCGCACGGCTTCGTCTATCTGTTCAGGCGTGGCGGTGGTTTCGGCCATGGTTTCCAACAACTGGTCATTGCTGACGAAGTCGATGTTATTGAGGTTCACCTGGCGGATCAGCGCCGGGGGAATCAGCGGGTTATTGGTGACGGCGGCGTTGACGAAGAGGCCAAGCAGGCCGACCGCGATGGCCCCGGCGAGGGCCGTGCCCACCGCCGTCGAGAGGTTGTTGGCCGTGCCGCGCAAGGCGCCCACATCGCCCGCCAGCCGCTTGGGCGAGGCCGAGATAAGCACGTTGAAGAGCAGGGTGAGCAGCGCGCCTTCGCCCAGGCCGAGCACGATCAGGCCGAAGATGACCATGGGGTTGCCCCACTGGTTGCTGATTGTGAAGGCCAGGATGGTCAGCCCGATGGAGACGATGACGAAGCCGGCGGCGCCGATCACGCGCGGCGAGAATGCGCGGTAGAGGCGCACGATGAGCACTGCCGAGGCGAAGATCGCCAGCGTATAGGGCACGGTGGCGGTGGCTGTCTGCAGGCTGGTGCGACCCTGTACGATTTGGATGTAGAGCGGGACGAGGAAGTTGATGGCCGGGCCGAGGGCGCCGATCATGAGCATAGCAAAGATGGCCGAGCGTTCTCCTTTAGAGTCGAGCACCTCTAGCGACAGCAGCGGCGATTTGCCTTCCTTCTGGCGGTAGTGCGACCAGGAGAAGAAGCCCTGCGCCAACATAATGCCAAGGATGATCATCAGCGGCGCGGGTGAGAGGCCGAGCAGCGTGAAAGGCGCGCCGGCATTGGCCATTACCAGTCCCCAGGAGTTGAGGTTGTTGAAGCCCAGGCTGATTAGGATAATGGAAATGGCGGCCAAGATCGCCCCGACACCGTCGATTTTGACGCCCTGCTGCCGCTGCACGGGCTTGAGCTTGAAGCTGAGTATAAAGACAATGATCGAGACGACCAACAAAAGCCCAAAGGAGTAGCGCCAACTGAGCCAGGTGCCGAGGAAGCCGGCGATAATACACGCCAGCACGCCGGAGACGGCGGGTGCGCCCGCCAGCAAGCCGAGAGCTTGCTGCTGCTGGCCGCCGCGATAGTTGGCGGCGGTGAGTACCACCAGCGTGGGCACGAGGGCCGC
>JBBSBO010000699.1:0-2246 GCA_038251215.1 Caldilineales bacterium | reverse complement strand
TAGGTGCTGAGCAGCGCCAGCAGCCCCCACAGCGCATACGGGCGCGCCTCTTGCCCGTACCACAGAAAGAACGGGCTGATGGCGGCGAGCAGCGCGGCCCACGCCGGCGCGGCGGCGGGGAAGACATCGGCGCGCCGCAGGCGGCGGGCGAAGACCCACACGCCGGGCACAAGCAACGTCGCCGCCGCCGCGGAGACAAAGCGCAGCGCAAACTCGCTGTCGCCCGCCAAGCGCAGCAGCAGCCCTTGCAGCAGAAAGAAGAAAAACGGGTGCTGGTCCGTCGTGGCGACCTGCGTGAGGCCGTCGCTCATCACCAGGCGGCCGCGCACAATGTCCAGCAAGCCGGACTCGGCGCGCTGCAAGCTCAGCGTCTCGTCCCACCACAGATCTTTGCCGCCCAGCTCCCACGTGACGCGGGCGAAGGCCAACAGGATGCAGGCAAGCAGCAACGCACGCAGCCAGGCCGCGGAGACATGCGGCGCACGCGCCGATTTCGCACTCGAAGCAGGCTCCTGCATGGACTCAATCACTCGTCGCCCGATCACTCGCCGCCTAATCACCCGTCGCCTAATCGCCCGTCGCCTGATTACTCATTGCCCGCAGGCGCGACAACCTCTATCTCCGCCAGAAGTACGTCCGCGCCGAGCGCGGTCTCGACCGCCACGCCGTTCGCCGGATCGTACAGGCGTAGGGTAACGCGGTAGACGCCGGGGGCCAAATCATTGGGCACGACAAGCGCATGTTGATCGACGGCGGCTTGGCCTACGGCCCACAGACTCGTCGGGGCGAACCAGTTTTGCGGGACGTAATCCTCAGCCGCGACAGGCTGGCCGTCTGGCCCGAGCAGGCGCAGGCTGAACTTGAATTCCGGCGCCTGGCTGTGCGTTTGCCAAGTCGTAGAAACGCGCAGGAGGTCGCCGGGACGGCGCGGGGCCGCATCAACCGCGGCAGCGCGCAGCTCCAGCGCCTCGCCAAAGAAAACGTCGATAGGCGCTTGGCGCATCGGCCCCTGGTCGAGCGCGACATGCTGCACGCGGATGTCGTTGTGATAGGTCGGCGCCACAGGCCAGCCGTGCGTCGCCAGCCAACTCTGCACCGGCCCCGGCGCTTTGAAGTAGAGCAGCTCCCATGCGCCGCTTACGCCCTCGGTCGCGGCGCGCAGGGCCGCGTCCACCTCCTCGGCGGAGGCGCCTTCCAGGCTGCGCAGATCCATGACGGGCGCGTCCCCGCGGTAGTAGTGGTTGAAGACCAGCTCCGGGTTCGGCCCGTCCACCAGCACGACTTGTCGCGCAGCTTCCTGCGCGGCGACGCCCTGCGAGATGGCCGCGGCCGCGCCGCGGAAGTCCGGCTTGTGCAGCCCGGCATCCGTGTAGAGGCGGCGCAGCGCCAGGCCATTGGCCGCCAGCAGCAAGGCCAGCAGCAGCGCGGGCGCCACGCGTTGCCAGGCTCGACCCGGCCTATGCCGCAGCCAAGCCGGGTCGGCAGCGGCCACGCCCCCGGCGACGAGCAACAGCAGCGGCGCGCTCAGGAAGATCGTGTAGCGCACATGAAAATCAGGCCGGCGCACGACGAGCAGCCAGGTGAGGAGGATGGCGGCGAGCGCCGCCACGCTCAGAAAGATGCCCGCGTCCGCCCGCCGCCGCGTCCACGCCGCCGCGCCGATCAGCGCCAGCGCCAGATAGGCGAGCGGGACCCACTGCGCCCACGGTGCGGGCATGGCGTCGCCCGCGCTGTAGGCTTGCAAGAGCAGCCAGGGGATGCGGTTGGGGTCCACGGGCGCGCGCCAGCCGCTGAAGCCGAGCACGCTGAGCGAACGCGCAGCCATGGGCAAGTAGAGTACGAAGATCGTTGCGCCTGCCGCCGCCCAGGCCCACAGGCCGCGCCCGTTGCGTCGCCGCGCCAACCAAACCAGCGCCACCGCGACGTGCGTCAGCGGAACCAAGAAGCCGAAAAAGTGCAGGTACAGGCCCAGGGTCGTACTCAGCACGTAGCCCAGCCACGCGGCCTTGCCCGGCTTGGCCGCGGTCAGCAGCCGCCACAGACACCACGTCGACGCCAGCCCACTGGCGAGCAGCGCCGCCGCCATCAGGCCTGCGCCGCGACTGCCCATGTCGGCCCCCACGCGCGCCATCAGCGCCACAGCCAAAACGCTGGGCAGCAGCGACAGATAGCGCAGCGCGAAGTCCGCCTGGCCTGTCGCCGCCATCCAGACGTGGAGCAGCACGAAATAGCCCGGCACATGCTAC
>JBBSBO010000698.1:0-2249 GCA_038251215.1 Caldilineales bacterium | reverse complement strand
GCCACGGGAACTGTGATGGCGGCTTTGTCCGCGTCCGGAACGGTACCGGGAGACAGCCTGCCCGAAGTGCCGACCCTCGAACTGCTGAAGCTTCCGCCGAAGCCGAAAAAGGCCGGTCCGCCTCCCGCGCAGCCGCCGGGCGCGAAGCCTGACAGGCCTAGGAGCGCTGTTTGACAGGCGCCTCTTCCTCGTCGGCCATGATATCCACCGCCGAGGATTCCTCCACCTCCAGCGCGATCGCCTTGTTCAGCGCCTGCATATAAGCCTTGGCGCAGGCTACCATAATGTCGGTATCCACGCCGCGCCCGCTGAACAGGCGGCGGCGCAGGCGACCCTGCGCCGTTTCCTTGTAGCCCATGCTGCGGTCCGGCACCTCGATGCGGATCGTCACGTCGCCGTTGGCGTCCATGCCTTCGGTCACGGCCTGCACCAGGAACTCCACCAGCGTGTTGCTCACGCCGATTACGCGGTTGATGCCCTTGTACACGGCGTCCACCGGCCCGGTGCCAAAGCCGGCGTCGGTCACGACTTGGCCGGTCTGCGTGTTGCGCGCGGTGACGACCGCCGTGGGCACGACATTGGTGCCGCACTGCACCTGCACGTTGAGCAGCTCCCAGATCTCCTTGGGCTGGTAGATCTCGTCGCCGACCAACGCCTCCAGGTCGGCGTCGGTGACCGTCTTCTTCTTGTCAGCGACTTCCTTAAAGCGGCGGAAGACGTCGTTCAGATCTTCGGCGCTCAGGCGATAGCCCAGCGCCTCCAGCTTGCGGCGCAGAGCGTGGCGTCCGCTGTGCTTGCCCAGCACCAGCCGGCTCTGCGACAGGCCGATGGTGGAGGCGTCCATGATCTCATACGTGCGCTTGTTCTTGAGCATGCCATCCTGGTGGATGCCGGCCTCGTGCGCAAAGGCATTGGCGCCGACAATCGCCTTGTTGGGCTGGATCACCATGCCCGTGTAGCGGCTCACCATGTCGCTGGTGCGGTGGATCTCCGACGTGACGATGCCGGTCTCCAGCTCATAGACATGTTGGCGCACAAAGAGCGTCATCACGGTCTCTTCCAAGCTGGTGTTGCCCGCGCGCTCGCCGATGCCGTTGATTGTCACTTCCATCTGCCGCCCGCCGTGGGAGAGGCCCGCCAGCGTGTTGGCAGTCGCCACGCCCAGGTCGTTGTGACAGTGGACGCTGAAGATCACGTCCTTGCCGCCGGGCACGTTGTCGCGCAGATATTGGATCAGGTTGCCGAACTCTTCCGGCGTGGTGTAGCCGACCGTATCCGGGATGTTAAGCGTGGTCGCCCCGGCCTGAATCGCCACGCTGAGGACACGCAGCAGGAACTCCGGGTCGCTGCGCCCGGCGTCTTCCGGGCTGAACTCGACATCCTGGCAGAGGCTGCGGGCGTACTGCACCATGTCGCCCACGGTCTCCAGCACATCATCACGGCTCATGCGCAGCTTGTGTTCCATGTGAATGTCGCTGGTGGCGATGAAGGTGTGGATGCGCGGGCGCACCGCGCCCTTGACCGCTTCCCAGGCCTTGTCGATATCGTTCTTGTTGGCGCGCGCCAGCCCAGCGATGACGGGCGGCGCCATAGGCTCGCCGTCCTTGTCGCGGCGCACACGACGGCCCACGGTCTCGGAGATCTGGCGCACGGCGTCCAGGTCGCCGGGGCTGGCGGCGGGGAAGCCGGCCTCCATCACATCCACGCCCAGTCGCGCCAGTTGCTGCGCAATGTCCAGCTTCTCCTGCGTGTTGAGGGTGGCGCCGGGGCTTTGCTCGCCGTCGCGCAGGGTCGTATCAAAGACGACGACGCGGTTGCCGTGGGCAATCTCGCGCGCGTAGGCGGCTATATCTTGGATGGCGAACTGGGTGATATCTACGGCAGGCTCGTCGTTAGCCGGCGCGTCCGTTTCATCTTGCCCGTTGTGTTCGCCGTTGTGTTCAATGCCATACTCGGCGTAGTCGGTAGTCATGCTGCGATCTCCTCTAGGTGAGACAGTGGAATTGACGCTGATTTTGGCCTGCGCACGCTGCACCGCAAGCACAGCCCGTGCGCGCATAGCCCGTTTACACACAGTCCGTTCAGGCTAAGCCCGCTAAGATCATCTTCCATGCACCTCACCTCCTTTCCGTCGCGGCGGGGTCACCGGGCTGCGAACGTTCGTGCGCGACCGGCGCTTGCACCCCGCCTGAAGTCCCGGCTTGCGCCGCAAGCCTAGACCTCTTTTGCATTGAGGAAGGTCATCATAT
>JBBSBO010000697.1:0-2253 GCA_038251215.1 Caldilineales bacterium | reverse complement strand
CGTCAACCCCTTCATCGACACGGAGGACGACCACCTTTCCACCTTCGCCATGGACGTCGACACCGGCTCCTACACCGTGGCGCGGCGCTATGTGCAGGATGGCATGTTGCCGCCCAAGGACGCCATTCGCGTGGAGGAGTTCGTCAACTATTTCGACTACAACTACCCGCTGCCCGAGGAAGGCCAAACTTTTGCCATAGACCTGGAGGGTTCGCCTTCGCCCTTTGGCGAAACGGACCGCTACGAGATGGTGCGCATCGGCATCCAGGGCTATGCCATCCCGCCGGAGGAGCGGCAAGACGTGGCGCTGACCTTCGTGATCGACGTCTCCGGCTCGATGGCGCGCGAGGACCGGCTGACGCTCGCCAAGCGCGGCCTGACGCTGCTGGTGGAAGAACTGCGCCCGACGGATACGGTGGCGATTGTGGTGTATGGCGATGACGCCCGCGCCGTTTTGCCGCCGACGCCGGGCGACCAGAAGGATCGCATTCTCTCCGCCATCTACGCGCTCCAGAGCGAAGGCTCCACCAACGCCGAGGCGGGCTTGCGCCTAGCCTATGCCCAGGCCGAGGAGGCCTACAACCCCGAAGGCATCAACCGCGTGATCTTGCTTTCGGACGGCGTCGCCAACGTGGGCGAGACCGGGCCGAGCGGCATCCTGCGCACCATCGAGGAGAGCGCGGCGCGCGGCATCTACCTCACGACGGTCGGCTTTGGGCTGGGCAACTATAACGACACGCTGATGGAGCAACTCGCCAACCGGGGCGACGGCATCTATGCCTATGTCGACAACATCCGCGAGGCGCGGCGCATCTTCGTCGAAGACCTGTCGGGCACGTTGCAGGCCATCGCCAAGGATGCCAAAGTGCAGGTCGATTTCAACCCGGAGGTGGTGGCGCGCTACCGGCTGCTCGGCTTTGAGAACCGGGCCATCGCCGACGAGGACTTTCGCGACGACAGCGTGGACGCAGGCGAGATCGGCGCGGGCCACAGCGTGACCGCGCTCTATGAGATCAAGCGCCACCCGGACGCCGAAGGGCGCATCGCCACGGTTGCCCTGCGCTGGCAGGACCCCGAGTCGGGCGAAGTGCCGGAGATGAACGTGGAACTGGACAGCGCGCAACTCGCGCCGGCCTTTACGGAGACCAGTCCCTCCTTCCAGCTGGCGGTAATTGTGTCCGAGTACGCCGAAGTGCTGCGCGAGAGTTATTGGGCGCAGGAAAACACGCCGGCGGGCGTGCAGGAAGAAGCGCAGCGCATCGGCGGACTATTCGCCGAAGAGGGCGCGGACAATGGGGATGTAGCGGAGTTTGTGGAGCTGGTGACCCAGGCGGCGAAGCTGCCGAAGGAATAAGGCCTAGAGGGCGATCTAGCTCGGTTCCGGCGGGAACTGCTTCTTGACCGCCGGCCATTTGGGGTGAGACGCCAGAAGGTTGAAGAGCGTGCGGATGAAGGCGGCGTTGTCGGTGTGGCGCAGGATGGCCACGGGCCGCGCGTCGCGCACCTCCAGCGTCCACAGCGATTCGGTGAAGGCGGCCCAATGCGCGGCATAACTCGCCTGCTCGACGAAGGTCAGCAGCGGGTCGGTCGCGAACGCCTCGAGGTCGATGACATCCGCCGTGTGAACTTCGCGCGTCTGGCGCCAGGCCCACACGAGCAGGGGGAAGGCTTCTTCCGCCACGGGCAGCCGCGCGACAAAGCGATAGTCGCCCACGCGCCCGGCGCGCGCCAACACGCCAAAGTGTTCCAGCGTGCGCAGCAGCGCGCCGGCGCTGTCGCGTACGCTGCGCCGGTCGCCGAAGCGGCTGCACAGATGCCGGCGCACGTCGCCCAACTCCACGGCGTCGCCCGGCGCAACACTCTCATGCAGCAGCTCGGCGAGGGCGCGGGCCAAGTTGTTCTGCCCGGCGATGTGCAGCAGGTAAGCCGGGGCCAGAACGGGGGCCGCGAAGATCTGGCTGTAGGCCGCCCAGACGTTGGGCGAAGCCGTGCGGCGCAGGCGTCCGCCGCCCTTCGTGGGCACAAAGTAGCGTGCGATCTGGACGAGGGTGCGCCGCCGCGTGTTGGCGTTGGCAATGTCCTGCGCCATGCGGTCGCCCCCCAGCTCCAAGAAGAGCGCCCTCAACTTCTCGCGTTCCCACAGGTCGAGCAGATCATGGATCCACAGCGGCCTCACCGGCAGCGTCCAGCCGGCCTCCGCCGGCGGCCCGCCGATCAGGCGATAATCTTTGTTTGGAGCGTCATTTTCTTCAT
>JBBSBO010000696.1:0-2254 GCA_038251215.1 Caldilineales bacterium | reverse complement strand
GAGCAAGGCCGTCACGCAGCCTGCCAGCCAGGCGACGCGTGTCGCCGTCAATTTCTTGCGCATGGCAGGTTCCTTTCTGCCGGCGCCGAGCATCTGCGCAACCGCTTGCCCGCAGCCGTTGTTGTGCGACGCAGCCGTGTGCGCGGGGGGCGTCCGTTGTGCCTAGTATAGGCGCGCGTACAGCTGCGGGCATCGGGCCTCTGTCGCCTCTCTCTGCGACGAATGTAGCGGGTTTTTTCGGCAATCCGGCTGCGGCGCATGTCTGGGGTGCGTGCCCGCCGGGTTTCGCCTATGGTAGAATGAAGCTGTGACAACCGCTGGGCCGCGCCTGTTCTTTGCGCGCACGCGCCGGGCGCACTGCCTCCGCTCCAACCTAGATTACAGACCTCAAGCAGACCCTAAACAGATCACGGAAAACACGGCATCGTAAAGGGAGAAAATCGCCATGAGCAAGACCGTCGTACACATGATCGGACAGGCCCACCTGGACCCCGTGTGGCTTTGGCGCTGGACCGAGGGCCGCGCCGAGGCGCTCGCCACGAGCCAATCTGCCGTCGACCGCCTGGCGGAGTACCCGGATTTCCACTTTGCGCGCGGCGAATCACAGGTATATGGCTGGATCGAAGACGAGAACCCTGCGCTCTTCCGCCGCATCCGCAGCCTGATCGACGAAGGCCGTTGGCACGTCGTCAACGGCATGGTCATCCAGCCGGACATGAACATCCCGCAGGGCGAATCGTTTGTGCGCCAAGTCCTGCTGGGCAAAGCCTACATGCGCGAGCATTTGGGCGTCGAGCCGAAGGTCGCCTATTGCGTGGACAGCTTCGGTCACAACGGCGCGCTGCCGCAGATCCTGCGCAAGTGCGGCTTCGACGCCTATGTCTTTATGCGGCCCGGCCCGCACGAGAAGGAGCTGCCCACCGAGGTCTTCTGGTGGCAGGCAGCGGACGGCAGTCGCATCCTCGCCTACCGCATCGCCGCAGCCTATACCACGCGCACCACGCACCACGAACAGCACATTGAAGCCGCGCTGCAAGCCAAGCCGCCCAGCCTGTCGCACACGATGTGCTTTTTCGGCGTGGGCAACCACGGCGGTGGCCCCACCAAAGCCCAGATCGAAGACGTGCAGGCAATCGCCGCGGGACGCGACGACGTGGAGATCCGCTTCAGTTGGCCGGACGCCTACTTCGACGCCATCGCCGGCGAGACGGGCGAGCTGCCCGTGGTGCGCGAGGAGCTGCAATATCACGCCATCGGCTGCTATTCCGCCATCAGCGCGCTCAAGCGCGCCCACCGCCAGGCAGAGGGCAGCTTGCTGCTGGCCGAGCGCATGGCCTGCCTGGCGGCTGTGTGGGCGGATCGCCCGGCCCCGCAGCCGCGCCTGCGCGCGCTGTGGCAGGAGCTTTGCTTCAACCAATTCCACGACACGCTGGGCGGCTCCTCGATCAAGGCGGCGGAGGACGACGCCATCCGCGCCCTGGACGGCATCACCGCCGCCGCGGAGCAGGCAAGCAATGATGCCGGGCGCGCCGTCGCCGCGCACATCGATACGCGCATGGACACGCGCGGCCCCGGCGGCACGGTGGTCGTCTTCAACCCCTTCGCCTGGCCCGTGCAGCAATACGTCGAGTATGAGCCGTGGACGGACTGGCAGCCCTGGCGCGACGGCGCGTGGGGCATGGCGGACGACAATGACCAGCCCGTGCCCTATCAGATGATCGAGACACACGAGGCGCTTAGCTCCGCACGCAGCAGCCTCAACGCCCTCGTCTTCCCGGTTGAACTGCCGCCGCTGGGCTATCGCGCCTATCGCTTCACCCCCAACGCCGCACAGGCGGAGGCGCAGGGCAGCGCCGCGGCGGGCGAAAACTTCCTGGAAAACGACTGCCTGCGCGTGGAGATCGATCCGACTTCCGGCAATATCGTCTCGTGCATCGACAAAGGCACGGGGCTGGAGCTGGCGGGCGCGGGCGGCTGGAATGTAGCCCAGGTGGTGGAGGACAAAAGCGACACCTGGTCGCACGGCATCCCCGGCTATGGCGAAGCGTCCGGCTATTTTGCCAACGCCCGCCTGCACGTGGTCGAGAGCGGCCCCTTGCAGACTTCGCTCCTGATCGAACGCACCTTTGAGGCTCCTGTGGATCTCATCTGGCAGATGTGGACCGATCCGCAGCATTTCGCCGCGTGGTACGGCCCAAACGGCGCCACCATTCCCCTGGCCAGGATGGACGTGCGCTTAGGCGGCAGCCGTCTG
>JBBSBO010000695.1:0-2258 GCA_038251215.1 Caldilineales bacterium | reverse complement strand
TGGCGACGACGGCAATACTCGGCAAGCGCTTCCGAGGGAAGATGGATGTTTTCGGTTATGCCAATCTGTTTCTCTGCCATGCTGGAATTATATCACTGTCCTAATTCATAGAATAGACGAGATTCGGCTGCATTCCTCTGCAACCTCTGCGGTTGCTTGCTTTGGCTGTTCTTGCTGTTTGCTGTCTTTCGCGTTCTTTGCGCCTTATATGTTGGAAGCGGTTTGCCCTTTTCTTGGCTGAAAAATGCGCATTGACTTTCCCCCCCATCCGGTCTACAATTTGAGCATGAACCCATCAGTCTGCTCGCTCAGGGTCTGGTATCCGCCGTTACCCTTGCCGATCTCCCAAACAACTCGGCGTCAAGCAATCCGTCAATCCAGATAAAGTCAGTTCTGCGCGTCGAGCGGCGGAGGCGCAACCGTCCCTTCGGCGTAAGACGCTCCTACCATTCGGCAGGGCGCCGGCGGACTCGGGTTTTCTACGGTTGCAACGAACTACATCGAAGAAAGGAGTTTGACCATGGATCTGAAAGTTCATGGCCGCAATGTAGATGTAACCGATTGGATCGAGGAATATGTGGACAAGAAGGTGGGCAAGTTGGAGCGTTATTTGCCCACGGTCAACGAAGCGCGCGTCGAGCTGACGCACAACGCCACGCGCTCGGCGGACGACCGCTACACCGTGCAGATCACGATGTGGTCCAATGGGCAGATCTTGCGCGCGGAGGAATCGACCAGCGATATCTTCGCCTCGATCGATGCCAGCGTGGACAAGATGTATGGGCAGATTCGCCGCTTCAAGGGGCGCCGCTATCAGGGCAAGCGCCGCCAAGGGGCGGCAGCCACTGCCGAAGCCGAGATGGCAGCCGCCTTGATCGAGGAGGCGGAGGCGCAAGAGGACGAAGAAGTCGTCGCCATCACACGCCGCAAGGAATTTGTCCTGGAACCCATGAACGAAGAAGAAGCCATGGCGCAGATGGAAATGCTCGGCCATGATTTCTATATCTACTATGACATGGACGCCGGCGGGGTTAACGTGCTCTATCGGCGCAAGGACGGCCAGTTCGGCCTCTTGCAGCCGCGGCTGGCCTAGCGCGAACCTTTGCGCCTGGCCCAAGCCCTAAGCTAGATCAATCAGGCCCGCACCGGGGAATTTCGCCGGTGCGGGCCTTGTCGTTTCATTGTCGTTGCATGGTCGTTGTGACGGGCAGGTCAGGGCGCGGGAAAGACGCGTGCGCTAGAAGGGCAGATCGTCCGTGCTCTTGACCAGGCGCAAGCCTTGCCGTGCGAACTCGGCGAAGCGCGCCTGCGCCAGGGCGCCGAAGTCGATCTGCGGGTGCGCCACGGGCGACGTGCAGTCTTGCAACAGGAACATCGTCTCCAGCTTGCCGGGCTGCCCGCCGAACTCCGCCACCAGGTCCTCCACCGTTTCCAACACGCAGTGGCTGGAGGCCTCGCCCGCGATCACGACAAAGTCGGCGGCGGCGAGTTCGTCCAGCAACGCCTGATTCTTGCCGCCCTGCGGGGAACCCGGCACGGGAATTTCGGGTTGAATGATGGAATAGTGTTCGGTGCGCGGCTCGCTGCCCTTGAGCAGCCAGCCAGGCGCGACTTGGCGGGCGAGAGCATGCCAGGCGACCGCAGACCACAGTTCCGGATCCAGGACGCGACCGACGCTGCCGAGTAGGGTGTGGTAGGGCCAGATGATGAGTTGCTTCTTGGCCTGGCGCTCCAGTTCGACCACGTAGGCGCGCGACCACTGCGGCTCTAAAAGCGGCTGCCAACGCTCACGCTTGACGTCCTCGGCGCTGATCACGGTAAAGGGCGCGGGATGCTCGCCGGCTGCGTCGGCCCACCAGGCTGGCGAGAAGATCTGGTTGGGCAGGTGCGAGTCGAGCGAGCAGGTGATGCGCGAGAGGGCTGCGGCGTGGCGATAGAGAAACTCAATTGTGCGTCGCAGATCGCCGCCCGCGCCCGGCACAAAGAGCGATCCCTGTTCGTGGCAGAAGTCCACCTGCATGTCGACGATCAGCAGATGCACGCGCGGCGCATCGGCTGCCGCGGGGGCGAGGCCGGCCTCATCGGCGGCGCGGGCAATGGCAGCCGTGTCGGGGTAGAAGAGCGTGCCAATGCGGGACGGGTCATAGAATGCGGGGAACGGGGTCATCGCTTACCTCTTTCGCCGGAAATACGCTCGACGCTGATGGCGCGGCTGAACGTGCGGGGCAGATAATGTGTGTGTGACACTAAGTTGTGCG
>JBBSBO010000694.1:0-2263 GCA_038251215.1 Caldilineales bacterium | reverse complement strand
TGCGCGCCGGCGGCGGCAGTGCTGCCGGTCGCCTGGTCGAAAGGCTCATCGACCTCCCGGGTATACGCCTGCCCTTCGAGCCGCTGTTCATGCTTATGGATCGCGTGGGCCTGGGCGGCATCCGCTTTATCGTCGCGCGCAAACCGCTCGACGCTGCGCCCCATGTCATCTCTAGGGACACGCCTAAGGACACGCCCAAGGAAAACCTGCTATGAACTGGCGAGACCGTCTCCCATCCTCCCTGCGCGCCCGTCTGGAGGTGAACACCGCGCTGATGCAGCAACTGCTGGCGGAGGCCGCTGCCGCCTTGCCCACGGGCAGCCTGGTGCTGGACGCAGGCGCAGGCGAGGGCCGCTTCAAGCCCCTGTTCGCCCACACACGCTATGTGGGCGTAGACCTCGCCGTGGGTGATTCGACGTGGGACTACTCGGGCCTGGCCGCCCTCAACGAATTGCAGCAGCTTTGCTTTGCCGACAATACGTTCGACGTCGCGGTATGCACCCAGGTGCTGGAGCACGTGCCCGAGCCGGAGCAAGTGCTGTGCGAGATCCGTCGCGTGCTTAAGCCGGGCGGCACGCTGCTGTTGGTCGCGCCGCAAAGCTGGCACGAACACCAGATCCCGCATGACTTTTACCGCTATACCTCCTATGGCCTCACCTATCTGGTCACCAAAGCTGGGCTAGACGTAGAGCGTATGACGCCCCTCGGCGGCTATTTCCTCTATTTAGCCTTCCAGGTGCAGCTCATTCCCTATTGGCTCTTCAGCCGCAACGGGTGGGGCCGCGACGCCGGTCCCTTCGCCGTCCCGCTGAAAGCCGCGAGCATCGCCCTCTTCGAGGCGGCCTTGCCCCTGCTCTTGCAGCGCCTTGACCGACTGGATCGCATCCAAGAAGCGACCCTCGGCCACTTCTGTGTGGCGCGTAAGCCCGGCGCTAAGAGCGCCGCCTAAACGGGCGGCCCGCCTATCCCTATGCGCTTCGCCGGCAAATCGCTCTACGCACTCGCCCAATTGATCGTGCTGCGTCTGCCCAATATCGTCGTTCTGATCCTGTTGGCTCGCTTTCAGGGAGCGGATGCGGTCGGCCTCTTTTCGCTGGCAGTAACCTACCTGATCCTACTCACTACATGGTGGGTCGGCCTGGACGAGTTGGTAATTCGCGATACGGCGCGCTCGGGCCGCGACGGCGCCGTGGACCAGCCCGGCTCGGCGCGCGCCCTGATCTATCGCTATGCCCTGCTGCGCGTGTTCGTCGCCGGCCTGCTCTACATGGGCGTAGCCGGCATGTTGTGGTTGAATGGAATCTATGCGCAGGCTTCGCTGACTTTTATTGCCGTATTTCTGCTGAGCAGCATCGCCGACGGCTTCACCGGCGCGGTGCAGGCCGGGCTGGTCGGTCGCGAACGCTTCGGTCACGCCTTCGCGATGTCCGCCCTGCAAACTGTGCTGCGCATCGCGCTCGTCGGCGGCGCCATCCGCCTAGCGCCGGGCCTGCTCGCCGTAGCCTGGGCGTGGACGCTGGGCGCGGCCGCGAGCGCGCTGATTGCCGCGGCCGCGCTCTATGTCGTATTTCCTGCCGCGCCGCTTGGCTTTCCCGCGGTCGCGCGGGCCGAACCGGATCTGCCGCTGCGCCAGTGGGTGCGTGAGGGGTGGGCATTTCTGGTTATCGGCGTGATTGCTACACTGGAGTACCAGCAGGACGTGATCATCCTATCCGCCTACCGCCCGCTGTCCGATGTCGGCTATTACAGCGTCGCCACTACGCTCTTTGCTGCTGCGGCGCTGCCCATTCAAGCCCTGCGCGTGGCGCTTTTCCCGCAGATGGCGCGTGTCGCCGCCCAGTCTCCACACGGCGCCGCCCCCAGCGCGAGCCTGCGCCGCCTCTACGCCTACGCCACGCAGTGGTTATTGGCGCTGGGACTGCTGTTGGCCTTTCTCGGCATTGTCTACGCGGGGCCGCTGATCCGGCTGCTCTTCGGGCCGGAGATGGCGCTTGCCGCGTTGCCCACGCGCTTTCTTATGGCAGCGCTCCTTTTCTTCGCGTTGAACGTGCCCCAATCCCGCTTCTTGCTGGCGACGGATCGCCAAAACCGCACGGCGGCCTTGATCGCGGCCAGCACGGGGGCTAACCTGCTCGCTAACTTGCTGTTGGTCCGTCTCTACGGCGCGGCGGGCGCGGCGCTGGCCCGCAACATTTCCACCGCGCTCTACTTTGCCTTGGCCGTGTGGACCCTGTCCGGCACGGCGAGCAGGCCGTCGTGGCTC
>JBBSBO010000693.1:0-2268 GCA_038251215.1 Caldilineales bacterium | reverse complement strand
TTCAGTAATTTCGACGCCCAGCGTGACGACCTCTCCGGTGAAGAGCGTCTGAACCTGCGCAACACCTTCGCCGCCTGCGAGAAGTACGCGCGCACGATGAACGGCTGGCTGGTGCTTTCCGGACGCAGCGGCGCGGGCAAAACCCATCTCGCCGCGGCCATCGCCAACTATCTGATCGCCGATGTGAAACTCGAAGTCATGTTCGTCGTCGTGCCCGATCTGCTCGACCATCTGCGCGCGGCCTTCAGCCCCAGCTCCAACACCCCCTACGACCGCCGCTTCGACCAGATCAAGCGCACGCCCTGCCTGATCCTCGACGACCTGGGCACGGAAAGCGCCACGCCCTGGGCCAGAGAGAAGCTCTTCCAGCTGCTCAACTATCGCTACAACGCCCAGTTACCCACCGTCATCACCACCAGCCAGACAGCCGGCGAGATCGAGCCGTGGCTGCGCACGCGCATGTTCGACACCACGCGCTGCCAGTTCTGGGCGATGGACGTCCCCGGCTTTCGCCGCACGCGCACCGACGACCAGCCGGGCAAAGCGCCGCGCCCCAAGTCGCGCTCGCGCTAGGCGCGCCGTGACAGCATGGCGGCGTGCGCACGCCTTTGCGGAACTTCCGCCGGGGTTTGAGCGTACTATTCACGGTATGCTATACTCGAGTCACGAATGCACCGGACAAAGTCACCCCGGTCAAAGTCTACGCCGTCGCTCCACTCATCGTCCTGCAAGCCGGCAGCCGGCGCGGGAGATGGGTCAAAGAGGCGGGACGTGTACTTTTTACCTTGAAGTTTGATAGGGAGTGCTGGCCTATGCACAGCAAACTACCACTCGGAGCACTACGCAGCGCGGCCCTTGTGTTGGCCCTGACGCTGGCGGCATGTGGTCCATCGGCAGAGCCGCCGGTACCCACGCGCGCGCCCGCGCCCACCTTCACGCCTACGCCCGACGCGCCCGCCGCGCCGGTTGACCCCGGAGCCGCCGCCACCGCCCAGGCCGCAGCCGACGCCGCGGCACAGGCAGCCCAGCCGCCTGCCGAACAACCCGCGGCTGAAGCGCCCGCCGCCGAAGCCCCGCCCACCGAAACGCCGGCCCCGCCCACGCCCGCGCCCGCCGCCGAAGTGACCATCGGCTCGCCCATGAACGTGCGTGGCGGTCCAGGCACGAATTACAACATTGTCGGCGCCGCCGCCGTGGGCGAACGCTATCCCATCACCGGCAAAAACGATGCCGGCGACTGGTGGCAGATCGACTTCCAAGGACAGACCGGCTGGGTCTACGGTGAACTCGTCACGGCCCAGAACACGGAAAGCGTTGCCGTCGCCGGTAATATCCCGGCCCCGCCGCCGCCCACCGCCGCCCCGGTTGTGCAGCAGCCCGCGCCGCAAGAGCCTGCCCCGCAACCCGCGCAGCCGGAACCGGAGCAGCCCGCCCCCGCGCCGGCCCCCTCTACATCCTACCAATTCAACAAGGCCATTTTGCAGCGCTGCGACCCCAACGCCGGCGTTACCTATGTCAAAGGCACTACCTATCGCAACGGCTCGCCCACCAATGGCCTGCTGGTCGCCTTCAGCTACGCGCCGGATGGCCCCGTGGTCGCCAGCGTGCAGTCCGGCCCACACCAGGGCTACGAAGGCTGGGATGCCGGCTACTACTCGCACATCCTCCAATCGGACGGCCCACGCGAGGGCAACTGGTTCTTCTGGATCGTCGACGCCAACGGTCAGCGCATCTCCGCCGTCGCCAACGTACAGACTGACGGCACGGCGGGCGACGGTAAATGCCAGCAGGCCATCATTGACTTCGATTCCTAGGGCCGCCCGCCGGTACATAGCGCCGCCATGTCCCGCGCCCTGAAAGATACTGTCATCCTGTGGGCCAGCCTGCTCATCCTGAGCGGGCTGGCCTTTTTTGCGCTGCGCAGCGCACCTGCCCGCGCCTGGATGTGGCAGCACACCGGCGAAGAGGCGTTCGCAGCGCAGGTCAAGGGCCTCAGCGATCTGCTCTCGGCGCGCCTGCGCCCGCCCCTGGAGCTGGCGCCCGATGTCGCCATGGCGGATGCCGATGTCAACCCTTTCGGCGTCAACGTCTTCCTGGAGCAGGAGGCCGACCCCGCCAAGCGCGAGTTGGCCGTGCAGATGGCGGCGGAGGCGGGCTTCCACTGGCTGCGCCAGGAATTCCCCTGGGAGGACATCGAAATCCACGCCCGCGGCGACTTTGAAGACCGCCGCCATGAACCCGCCCGCTCGGCCTGGGACAAGTACGATG
>JBBSBO010000692.1:0-2272 GCA_038251215.1 Caldilineales bacterium | reverse complement strand
GGATGGTTTGCCACTCGCGCAGTTTGAGGCGAGGAGTCAATTGGAGTTTCGCGACAAGACGTTGCTGCGCACGGCGTTTGTCCACAGCAGCTACGGCAATGAGGCGCCGGACGACGAGGGTGAGATTGTCGACAATGAGCGGCTGGAGTTCCTGGGTGATTCGGTGCTGGGCTTTGTCGTCGCCGAGTATCTGTATGAGAAGTTCCCGGCCCTGAAGGAAGGCCAGCTTACCACGCTGCGCGCGGCGCTGGTGCGCCGCGAGGCGCTGGCGCACCTCGCCAAGCAGATGGACCTGGGTGACTACCTCCTGTTGGGCCACGGCGAGGACGAGAGCGGCGGGCGACAGCGCATGGCGACGCTGTGCGCCACCTATGAAGCGCTAGTCGGCGCACTGTTCCTCGACCAGGGCCTGGACGCCGTGCGCGCGGCCATGCTGCCTATGATGGCGCAGCAGTTGGAGGCCACCAAGCGCCTGGCGTTGAACAAGGACGCCAAGAGCCGCCTGCAAGAATGGTCGCAGGCAGCGCTGGGGGCGGCGCCGCGCTATCGCGTGCTGGAGACGCGCGGGCCGGACCACGCCAAGGAGTTTGCGATTGAGGTGACGATCCTGAGTGTGCGCTGCGGCGTGGGGCGTGGGTGGAGCAAACAGGAAGCGTCGACACTGGCCGCATCGCAGGCGCTCGTCAACTTGGAACTGAGCGCGCCGGAGCCGGACGCGATAGGCGATGACGTCACGGAAGGCGAGACAGCCGAACTCGCCGCACGCTGGCCGACGTCGGACGATGTTCTGGCCCAACTCCAGGCTGCGGCAAGCGCCGCCACTGGGACTGTATCTTAACCGGCGCCAATTTTGCCGGCGACATTTCTCCCGCTACATCTGAACTAGGTCTTCCAGCGCGGCCAGCGCGTCGTCTGCCTCGTCACTCGCATCGTCACGCGCAGTAGCGGGCGCATCGCCGCCGCTGTCTCCGCGCACAATCCGCTCCCCGTCGAGGCGCAAGCTGATCACGCGACTGGCGCCGTCGCTCGCCATGGTGACGCCGTAGATGGCGTTGGTGTTTTCGAGCGTGCGCCGGTTGTGCGTGATGAGGATGAACTGCGTGTCGCCGCTCAATTCGTCCAGCGTGGCGCGGAAGCGGTCGACGTTGGCCTCGTCGAGCGCAGCGTCCACCTCGTCCAGCACGCAGAAGGGCGTCGGGCTGACGCGCAGGATGGCGAAAATCAGCGCGCAGGCTGCCAGCGTGCGCTCGCCGCCGGAGAGCAGCGCCAGGCTTTGCGGGCGCTTGCCGGGCGGGCGGGCGATGATCTCGATGCCGGAAGCGGTGATGTGGTCGGGGTCCATGAGCACAAGCTTGGCCGTGCCGCCGTTGAAGAGCGTGTTGAAGAAGTAGACGAACTGCTCGGACACGGCGTTGAAGGTGACGGTCAGCTCCGCCTGCATCAGCGTGTCCAGCTCGTGGATCACCTTGTGCAGGTCGGCGATGGCGGCGGAGAGGTCCGCCGACTGAGTTTCGAGATAGGTGCAGCGGGCGGCGGCTTCTTCGTATTCGCGCGGGGCGTCGGGGTTGACGTTGCGCACGCGGCTGAGTCGCCCGCGCAGCTGGCGCACGTTGTCTTCCAGGCCGGCGGGCAGCTCGGTGAGCGGCTGCAGCTGGGCGACAATCGTCTCCCAGGGCAGGAGCGGCTGATAGGCCGCATCCGCGTTCGCTTCATCCGAGTGCTCTCCATTGGCGCTCTCTTCGAGGAAGACCAGTCCGAGGTCCTCTTCGATATCATGGCGCAGTTGGCGCAGAGCGTCGTCGCTGCGTTGCTGCTTGAGCAGGGCGGCGTTGTAGGCGCTTTCGTCGGCGCGCAGCGCATCTTGGAGGGCGCGTTCGTTCGCCTCGCGCTGGGCCTGCTCCTTTTCGAGGTCGGCCAGGGCGGACTCGAGCGGCGCGATCTGGTGTTGGAACTGGGCGATCTCCAGGCTGAGTTCGTTCTCCTGGCGGTTTAGCTCCTCGATCTTGCCGGAAAGCGCCGCGGCCTCGGCCTGCAGCGCGGCGCTGCGATCCTCCTTGGCGCTGATCTGAGCAGCCGTGGCGGCGAGGTTGCGCTGTTGGCTGTCGAGTACAGCCTCGCGGCTGCGCAAGTTGCCTTGTGCCTCCGCGGCGGCGGCGCGCAGGTCGGCCAGCTGTTGCAGCAGTTCGTCGGCGCCGGCGGCCTCGGCTTGTTGTTCGGTCCGGCTCAACTCCTGGGTCGCGTGGGCATGGGTGTCTTCCGCCGCGGCTAGGTC
>JBBSBO010000691.1:0-2274 GCA_038251215.1 Caldilineales bacterium | reverse complement strand
TGGCTTGTTCTGCAACTCGCGGCCATCTCCCTGGTCGCCTGGCTGGCCCCGAGTCAAGCCGAGCGCGCCCTAGCCGGCGGCTTTGAGTTGCGCACCGGCCTGCTAGCCTGGCTCTTCGCCGGCGCGCCGCTGCCGCGCAGCTTGGCCGCGCAGCCGCTCGCTTTCCTGGTCGAACTGGCGGGCGTCACGCTGGGCAGCCTGCTCAGCGGAGGACTCGTCGGCAATTGGTTCCTCGTGCGTGCGGTCAACGTCGCCGGCTTCACCATCGGCAGCCTGGCGCCCGTCGCCGGCAGCCCGCCGGAGTTGTTTGTCGCCTTTCCGCTGTGGAGTCTGGCGCGCATCGCCGGCTATGCCGGTCTGATCCTTGTGCTGGCGCAGCCCTTATGGCGCAATCAATGGTCGCTCACGCGCCTCGCCGCACGACAGCGCCGCCTGCTGATCGCCTCGGCGGGGCTGCTTGCGCTCTCGCTGCTGCTGGAACTGCTCGTCTCGGCGTGGTGGCAGCCGGCGGCGCAGACCCTGCACGCTGCCGTGAGCCTGGGAGCCTAACCCGCTATGCTCATCAAGCGCGTCGTGATCCAGGGCTTCAAGACCTTCGCCAAGAAGACCGAGTTCGTCTTTGACCCGGGCGTCACCGCCATCGTCGGCCCCAACGGCAGCGGCAAGAGCAACGTCTCCGACGCCATCCGCTGGTGTCTGGGCGAACAGAGCTTCAGCCTGCTGCGCTCCAAAAAGACAAGCGATATCATTTTCTCCGGCAGCGACCAGAAGTCGCGCTTGGGCATGGCGCAGGTCACGGTCACGCTCGACAACAGCAGCGGCGAGTTGCCCGTGGACTTCACCGAGGTTGAGATCACGCGCCGCGCCTACCGCGACGGCGACAACGAGTACATCCTCAACGGGCGGCGCGTGCGCTTGCAGGACGTCACCGAGGTGCTCGCCCCTACCGGCCTCGGCAAGCGCACCTACGCCCTCATCGGCCAGGGGCTGATCGACCGCATGCTCAGCATGGCGCCGGAAGAGCTGCGTTCGCTCTTTGAAGAAGCCGCCGGCATCACCGCCTACCAGATGAAGCGCGCCACCACCCTGCGCCGCCTCGACGCGTCCCAGCAGAACCTCACGCGCGTGCAGGACATCACCGCCGAGATCAGCCCGCGTCTGGGCTATCTGCGCCGTCAGGCCGAGCGCGCCCGCGAGCGCGAACAGATCGCCGGCGCCCTGCGCAATGTGCTGCATGAGTGGTACGGCTACCACTGGCACGCAACCGTGCGCCAACACGCGGCTCACAGCGCCCAGGCCGCCGCCCTCAACGGCAGGCTCGAACAACACCGCCCGCAGCTCTCAGCCGTCGCTGCCGCCATCGAAGCCGGACGCGCGCGCCAGGCGCGCCTGCGCGCTGAACTGGGCGAGCTGCACCGCCTGAGCAGCGGCCTGCACAGCCGCGCCGAGGAGTTGGGCCGCGAATTGGCCGTCGCGCAAGAACGGCTGCGCCAAATCACCGCCCGCACCGAAGACGCGCGCCAGGAGCTGGCGCCGCTGCGCCTGCAACGCGACACCCTCGACGCGCGCATCGCCGACTCGCAAATGCAGATCGCCGCCCAGCGCGTGATAGCGCAAGAACGGCACGCCGAAGTTGAGAGCGTTCAACTCACGTTAGCCGAGCGCCAACACGTCCGCCAACAGCTGCACGATGCCGTAGCGGACGCGCGGCGCGGCGTCAACGACGCTCGCTCACGCCGCGAGCAACTCCACAGCCGCCAACGACAGTTAGCCGAGCGCGCCGGACAGCTCGCCCAGGAACACGCGTCGCAGCAAAGCGACCGGCAGACCGCCGCCCAGCAGGCAACCGGCCTGACGTCCGAGCTGGACAGCCTGGAAACGCGCATACGCGTCCTCGAGGGGGAAGTCGCCCAAGCCGCCGATTCCCAGCACGCGGCCGAAGCCGCCATCGGCGAGCATCGCCGCATGCTGGAAGCAGCCCAGGGCCGCCGCCAACAGGCCGAGCGCGAGGCCGACCGCTTGCAAACACGCCACGATGTTCTCAGCCGCCTGCATGACGAAGGCGCCGGCTATGCCAGCGGCGTGCGCGAGGTCCTGCAGGTCGCCCAGTCGCGTGACGGCCGGCCCGCTCGCACCGAGCCAAAGCTGTCGGGCATTTTGGGCACGCTCGCCTCGCTGCTCCACGTCCCGGCCCATCTCGATAAGGCCATCGAGACGGCGTTAGGCGGCGCTTTCCAGAACATCGTCACGCGCTCGTGGGACGACGCCCAGCAG
>JBBSBO010000690.1:0-2275 GCA_038251215.1 Caldilineales bacterium | reverse complement strand
GGCGACAAAGCGCGCGCTGCCCAGGAACTGCCAGGCCGACACCGCCAGCGTCGCGTCCGCCGCCATCAACTGGGCCAGGTCGCGCAGCACCTGGGCGCGCAGCGGATAGCCGGGCATGTGCTGCAAGGTAGCAAGGCAGACAACCAGGTCGCAGCGCAGCGGCTCGCCCAGGGCGGCGGCCCAGCCCGGCTCACTGAGGTCCGCCTGCACAAAATGGGCACACACATGAGTCAACTCGGCTGCATGGGCGCGGGCCAACGCCAGCAGCTCGGCATTGGCGTCGACCCCGTGATACTCCACCGGGATCGCCAGGCTGTCGAGCATGGCGGCTAAGCGCCCGTTGCCGCAGCCGATGTCCGCCACGCGCAACGGGCGACAGGCAGGCGCGTAGTCGAGCAACTTGACCGTGCCCGGCATCCAGCCCTGCCGCGTCCGGTCAAACGGCTCCGCGACGGTCGCATAGAAGCGCCGGTTCAGTTCGAGCAGACGGTCGCGTGCGGCGGAGTTCATGGCCTCTTGTCTAGAAATTCTCAAGGCGGTCAGCGGACGCGCATTCAGCGCTTTTGCCCTATGGTATACTGAGCGCGGCATGTTCGACAAGATAGGGGAGGAGGCTTGCCATGACGGTGCGCTTGCAGACGCTGTTTGAGACGCCCGCGCGGGCGCGCATGACGGCGCAGCAATACCTAGACAACCCAATGAGCGAACACAAATCCGACCTAATCGAGGGGGTGTTTGTGATGGCTTCACCCGCGTCGTTGGAGCACGAGGCGCTGACGAGCTTCATGATTGCGACGCTGAGCAACTTCGTCGGGCACAAGCGGTTGGGGCGCGTGTTCTCCTCCAATGCCGCCTATCGCCTCTCCGCCGACAACGTCTATCAGCCGGACATCTCCGTTGTGCGCGTCGAACGCATAGAGCAGGCGCAGGGCATTGTCTTCCCCGGCGCGCCGGACATTGCGGTCGAGATCGTCTCGCCCAGCAGCCGGCAGTACGACACCGTGGAGAAGAAGATCAACTACGCGCGCTATGGCGTGGGCGAGTATTGGCTGATCGACCCGATTGACGAGCGCGCGGTCTTCTATGCCCAGACCGACGGACAGCTTTCGCCCATCCCCGCGCCTGGCAGCCAAGTACGTTCGACGCTGTTGGACGGCTATTGGCTGGAACTGGCCTGGCTCTTTCCGCCCGCGGGCGTCGAACGTCCGGCGGTATTGGAAGTCGCGCAGCGGCAGGGCTTAATCACAGCACCCTAACGCGCTCTGCCCCTTATGATGATCGGTTGCCGATGAAACGTGTATTAACCCCACAAGAAATCCCCCAGGATGTGCAGGACAAGGGCGCGGCCTGGCAGCGGCAGCGCGCCGGCTTTGACCCCGCCGCGCACGCCGGCGAACTCTACGCCATCTTCCAGGCGATCCTGCGCGTGCCGGAGGACGAGTGGGACAGCCGCACCAGCCTGCGCCCCATCCTGGCGCGCTATCCCAAGTTGGGCAAGGGCTTCTACTCCAAGCCGGACCTGATCGCGGGCTATCGCCACCTGGTGGCGGAGGGCGACTTGGACGCAGACCCGCTGCTGATGCAGCGCATCCGCATGAAGCCCATGCGCACGCAGAGCGGCGTGGCCCCGGTGACCGTCTTAACCGCACCCGCAGGCTGCCCGGGGGAGTGTATCTTCTGCCCGGACGACTGGCGCATGCCCAAGAGCTACATCTACGACGAGCCGGGCTGCCAGCGCGCCGAGCGCGACGGCTTCGACCCCTACGCCCAGACGCTGGGCCGCATCCGCGCCTTCGAGAGCATCGGCCATACGGCCAACAAGGTCGAGCTGCTGATCCTGGGCGGCACGTGGAGCGCCTACTCGCGCGACTATCGCGAGTGGTTCGTGCGCCGCTGCTTCGATGCCATGAACGCAGCGGGCGACCCGCTCTATCTGGACGCGCCCTCGCTGGCCGCGGCGCAACAAATCAATGAACAGGCCCCCCACCGCAATGTCGGCCTGGTTGTAGAAACGCGACCCGACTGGGTGACGCCCGACGAGATCCGCCACCTGCGCCGCTTGGGCGTGACCAAAGTGCAGATCGGCGTGCAGAGCTTGGATGATGAGGTGTTGGCGTTGAATGAACGCGGGCACGATGTGGCTGCCGTGCGCGAGGCGTTGGGCTTGCTGCGGACGGCAGGCTTCAAGCTGCATCTCCACTGGATGCCCAACCTGTATGGCGCGACGCCTGCCAAAGATCGCGTCGATTTTGCCCGTTTCTTCAGCGATGAGGCC
>JBBSBO010000689.1:0-2275 GCA_038251215.1 Caldilineales bacterium | reverse complement strand
TGGCCCATCACCGAGCGCAGCGTGGTCTGCGCGATTTGGCCGGTCGCCAGCAGATAATTGGCGACGTTGACCACCGCGGCCACAGGGTCCATCACGCGGAAATAGCAGACGGCGTTCACCTTCACGGTGACGTTGTCGCGGGTAATGGCCTCCTGCGTCGGCACGTCCAACGTGACCGTGCGCAGATCGACCTTGACCATCTGGTCGATGATGGGGATGATGAAGAAGAGGCCGGGGCCTTTGGCGCCTTGCACGCGGCCCAGGCGAAAGATCACGCCCCGCTCATATTCGGTCACCACGCGGATCGAGGAGCGGACGAGCGTAATCACCAGCAGCGCGGCCAGCACCACGAGCACGATACTGATAATATCCATGGCTATCTCTCTCCTAGCGTGCGATTCAAAATGGGAAGTCCTCTCAAGTATTATAGCCTTCCCGTCGTGGCAGGGCAATAGAGGAAAAAGCCAACAAAAAAGCCAACCGCAAAGGCGCAAAGGGCGCGAAGAACTGCAAAAAGCAAGAACGGCAAAAGCAAGGGGAAAAAGTTCACTGCAGATGACACACCCAAATGGAGGCTAAGCAGCAGACTCTTTCCTTGCTGTTGCTTTTCCTTCGCGTTCTTTGCGCCTTTGCGGTTTGACCTATCTTTACACGCTGCGCAGGTGTCCGCCGGTGGCGCGTTCGACGGCGCTGACGATGCGCCGGCGCATGACGCCGACTTCCTTCTCGCCCAACATGCGCTCTACGCTCTGGTAGGTCAGGCGGAAGGCCAGCGACTTGCTGCCCGCGGGCAGCGGCTCGCCGCGGTAGACGTCGAACAACTCGACGCTCGCCAAGAGGTCGCCGCCCGCCTCCGCCATGAGGTCGGCGATGGCGCGGGCGGTGATCTCCTCGCTCACCTCGAAGGCGAGGTCTTCCATCACGGGCGGGTAGCTGCTGATCGGCTGCATCGGCTCCAGCTGCCAGTGCGAGCGCACCATCGGCTCCAGGTGCAGCTCGGCGGCGCACACGCGCAGCTTGGGCAGCCCGAAGGCCGCACGCACCTGCGGGTGCAGCTCGCCCATCAGCCCTAGGCTGGCGCCGTCGAGCAGGACCTCGGCGCAGCGCGGGCCGAAGGAGCCGGTGTCCGGCGCGGCGTGGAACTCCAGCGACGCGGCCTTGAAACCCATACGGTCGACGAGCGTCTCGATCACGCCCTTGAGGTCGAAGAAATCCAGTTCGGCATCGCCGCGCTCGCCGGCATAGAAATCGTGGGGGTAGCGCGGGCCGCACATTACGACGCTTACGCGTCGGTCTTCATCAGGCAGTTGCCCGTCGCCGTCTTCAGGCCGATAGACGCGGCCCACCTCGAAGGTGGTCAGCCGGTCGGTGAAGCGCAGGTTGCGCGCCGTGTTCTCCAGCGCGCTTACCAGCAGCGAGCGGCGCAGCACGCTGCGCTCGGGCGCGTTGGGGTTGGCGAGGACGACATAGGGCGGGGTATCCGCCTGCACGCGCCCCGGCGGCAGCAGCTTGGCGTGCTCCTCCGGCGTCGTCAATGTGCGATTGATGATCTCTTGCAGCCCGGCGGCGACCAAGATGTCGCGCACCTTCTCTTCCGCTTCCCACAGCTCGTTGCGATGCTGCACCGGCAGCGGCTCGTCCATCAGCGTGACGCCGACATGTTCGTAGCCGATCATGCGCGCCACCTCCTCGGTGAGGTCGGCGGGGATGCGCACGTCCAGCCGGTACCAGGGCGGCACGCACTCCAGCAGGACTTCGCCGGCGTCGCGGTGCAGGGCAAAGGTGGAGTCGGCGCCGGCGTCAGGCGCGATCTCATCCACGCGCTGCACTTCAAAGTCCAGGCGGCGCAGGGCCTCGGCCATTTGCGCCAGCGTCACCTTGACGCCCAGCAGCCGGCGCGTGTCGCTGAGGGTGGTGTAGACCACCGGCAGCTTCTGCGGCACGGGGTAGGCGTCGACGATGCCGGGGGTGACGCGGCCGCCCGCGTAGCGGCGCATCAGTTCGGCGGCGCGGCGCGCCGCCAGTGAATTGAGCGTAGCGGGTACGCCGCGCGCAAAGCGATAGCTCGCCTCGCTGGGGATGCGCAGCTTCTGCGCCGTGCGCCGCGTGCTGATGGCCTCGAAGGTCGCCGACTCGAGCAGGATGTTGCGCGTGGCGTCGCTCACTTCGCTTTCCAGCCCGCCCATTACGCCCGCCAGAGCCACCGGCCCCGCCGTGTCGGTGATCAGGAGCATGGAATCGTCCAGCACGCGCGCGGCGTTGTCCAGCGTGGTGA
>JBBSBO010000688.1:0-2288 GCA_038251215.1 Caldilineales bacterium | reverse complement strand
CTCATCACCGGCATCGGCGACTTGCTGCTCGGCCGGCTCATGGTCTACGACGCCCTCGACATGACGTACCGCCAGGTCAAGATCCGGAAGGACCCGAACTGCGCGGTCTGCGGCGAGCATCCCACCGTCACCGAGCTGATCGACTACGAACAATTCTGCGGCCTGCCCTCGCGCAGCAACGGCTCCGGCTCTGCCGCCGAGCGCGAGCAGATCGCCGCCGAAAGCAGTGTCCCGCGGGCGTAACACGCCCCAGGTGGAAAGGATCGACCGATGGACCTGGTTCCCACTTCTATTCAGCACCGCACGCCTGCTACCTGGACCGCGCCCGCGCCTGCGCGGCAAGGCGGGCCGGTGGCGGCGGGCGATATCCTGTCGCAGATCGGCAATACCCCGCTGCTGGACCTGAGCGCCTTGGCGCATCGCCTAGGCGTGCGTCCCGGCGTGGGCGTCTACGCCAAGGCCGAGTGGTTCAACGCCGGCGGTTCGATCAAGGCGCGCGCCGCCCTGCGCATCGTACAGGAAGCCAAGCGCAGCGGCGCGCTGCGGCCGGGCAAGGCTCTCATCGACAGCAGCTCCGGCAACACGGGCATCGCCTTTGCCCTGATCGGGGCGGCGCAGGGCTTTCCCGTGCATCTCGTCATGCCCGCCAACGTCAGCCCGGAACGCAAGGCTCTCGTGCGCGCCTACGGGGCCACGCTGATCGAATCCGACCCGCTGGAAGGCTCCGATGGGGCCATTCTCAAAGTGCGCGAGCTGGTCGCCGCCCACCCGGAGCGCTACTTCTACGCCGATCAATACAGTAACCCGGCCAACTGGATGGCCCATTTCGACACCACCGGCCCGGAGATCTGGCGCCAGACGCGCGGCTCCATCACCCACTTCGTAGCGGGCATGGGTACCAGCGGCACACTGATCGGCACAGGCCGCTTCCTCAAATCGCGCAACGCCCGCGTGCAGTTGGTCGCGCTGCAGCCGGAAGATGAGGTGTCGGTGATCGAGGGCCTCAAGCACATGGCATCCGCCATCGTGCCCGCCATCTATGACCCCCAACTTGCCGACCGCACGCTGTCTGTCTCCAGCGAAGCCACCTGGGCCATGACGCGCCGGCTGGCGGCTGAAGCGGGCATCTTCGTCGGCCTCAGCGCGGGCGCGGCGGTGCATGGAGCCATCCACGTGGCGCGTGAACTGGACGCTGGCGTCGTCGTCACCGTGCTGCCCGACGACGGCAGCAAATACGTCAGCCTGGGCATCTTCAACTGAGTTTGAACTACATCGACAGCATCTTTCAGGAGAACCATCATGGGCGCACGCGTCGACCATACCGCTTTGCGTTTTAACCAAGCGATGATCATTGCCTTGCTGCTGGCCGCCTTTCTGCTCAATCAGGCCTGGCTGGTGGCCTTCGTGGCGGCTGTGATGCTGGCGGGCACGCTGTGGCCCTCCGCCGGCCTCTTCAAGCTGGCCTATACGCGCCTGCTGCGGCCCGCCGGCCTGCTGCGCCCCCACGTGCTCGAAGACGACCCGGCGCCGCACCTCTTTGCGCAAGGTCTGGGCGGCCTTTTTCTGCTCGGCGCGTTGGCGGCGTTCGCACTGGGCGCGGCGTTCGTAGGCTGGCTGTTGGCGGGCATCGTCGTCGCCCTGGCCGCGGTCAATCTATTCCTCAACTTCTGCCTCGGCTGCTTCCTCTACTACCAGCTGGCCCGCCGCGGCATCCGCCTCTCATTGCCCGCCTGGCGCGTCGCCTAACGTCCGCCATCCCGCCTCTACCGGAGAACCGCCATGCTGCTTGAGCGCGTCGCCATCCTGACCGCCGTGATCGCCTGCACCCTCGTTTTGGCCGCGCTGTGGCGCGCCTACAGCGCCCGCCGTGTCGCTCGCCTGGCCCAGTCCGCCGCGCACCCCGCCGTGCGCCAACTGGTCGCCGGCGCCGCGCCTGCCATCCTCTACTTCACCACGGCGGACTGCGCCCAGTGCCGCTTTCAGCAAACGCCGGTCCTCAACCGCGTGGCGGAGCAGGCGCGCATCGCCGTCTATGCCGTGGACGCCGTGGCACAAGAGGAATTGGCCCGCTTCTACGGCATCATGACGGTGCCCTCCACCGTGCTGCTCAACGCGTCGCTACAGCCGGTCGCCATCAACCACGGCCTGGTCAGCGCCGAACGCCTCAGCCAACAGCTTCCCGCTGTCCGCGCTTGATCACCGCGCTTAGTCTCGCCGGCCCTGTGGACCCCTCGCTTTGTCCCCCTGCCACGATGGTCGTATAATGCGTGCATGTCTGAACCGACACT
>JBBSBO010000687.1:0-2297 GCA_038251215.1 Caldilineales bacterium | reverse complement strand
CGGGCCGGTTGACGGAGCGCTATTATCGTCCGGCTGTGGTGGTGGAGGAGGGCGAGGAGGAATGCCGCGGCAGTGCGCGCAGCATCGAGGAGTTCGACATCAGCCGCGCGCTGGACGAGCTGTCGCCGCTGCTCGTGCGGCACGGCGGTCATAGCCGCGCAGCCGGCTTTACGGTTTTGACGGCCAACTTGGATCGCTTCGCCGCTGAGTTGCGCGCCATCGCCGAGCGCGAATTGGGCGACCTGGGCGAACTGCGGCCCACGCTGGCGGTGGACATGGAGTTCCCGCTGGAGGAGGTCAACTGGGGCATGTTGGAGCAAATTGGCCGTCTGGAGCCGACGGGGCAGGATAACCCCACGCCCACATTACTGTCGCGCGGGGTGCGCGTGCGCGAGGCGCGCGCTGTGGGCGGCGGCAAGCATCTGAAGCTGATCCTCGACAGCGGCCCTGCCAGCCAGGTGCTGGACGCTATCGCCTTCCGCCAGGGCGAGTTGGCACGCGAGCTGGCAGAGGGCGCGGCCATCGACATTGTCTACGAACTCCAGGCCAACGAGTGGCAGGGGCGCAAGCGCTTGCAGCTCAATGTCGTGGACCTGCGCCTGACCGCGTGACCTACGCACAGGTAGCTGAAAAGAAGGACCGGAAGATGAAGCGCTTGTCATTGGCGGTGCGCATTGGGATTGGGTTCGGCGTGGCGGGGCTGCTGCTCACGCTGGTGGGGATCGCGCGCGGCAATGTGCCGCTGCACCCGGCGAACATTGCCGTGGCGCTGCTGATCGGCGGCGGCGTGTGGTTTGTCGTCAGCTGGGCCGTTGCCACGGCTGCCATCGACGTGGAGAGCGACTTGGCCGACGCGCGCGAGATCGGCGATCGGCGCGGCTTGCAGGAGGACGCGCATAAATGAGAGGCGCATGAGGGAATGAGCGTCGCGGGAACGTGTGCGCTGTGGGCGGTCGTTACGCCGGTAGGGGGAAAGCCCCATGCGTTCAACCGCCGTTCCTGCCTTTGGAACCAAACGGAGAGATAGCCCATGCACAGCCGCCGACGATTTCGTTTCCTTGTGACTGCCCTCTGCGCCGGCCTGGTGTGGACGTTCGCCGCGGCCGGCGCCGCGTTCGCAGCCGAGGCCGCCCTTGCCGAGCCGCCGGAATCCGGCGCGCCCCAAGCCGGTATGGAATGCCATGATGGCGTCTGTGCGCTGCACGTGGACCTGGGCGCGGCCACGCCTGACTGGCTGCCCGGCGCCGGCTTTTGGATCAACGTCGTCGAAGACAACCTGCATGTGTTGCCGGACGGGGCTGGGCTTGTCGTGCGCGACGACGTAGTGCTGGAGATGCCCGTGGGCAATATCCATTTGGCCGGTGTGCAGATGAACCTGGAGTTGGACGAGAACAACCAGGTCAAGTCATTCCACGGCACGGCGGAAGTTCCACTGCCGTCGCTGCCGCTGCTGGGCAATGTGAGCGGGCGCAAGCCGGCCGCGGCTGGCATCCACTTTGATCGCGGCGATGCGCTGGCCGCAGCGAACTTGTCGCTGACGGACGCGCCGCTGGCCCCGGATCGCAAGTATCTTAGCTTCGACTTGGCGTCTGGCTCCAGCTTGACGCCGCCGTCGATCGGCGACGCGGGCGACCTGCGGCTGGACATCCCGCAAGGGCAGCGCGCGCTGGTCGTGATCGACCCGCAGGAGCGCTTTGCCTATATCGACGGCCATGTCACGCTGCGCTACAACGGCGAACTCATGTTCCTGGCGCAACTGCTGGACCCGACTGAGGTGGTCGACCTCTTCGCAGGCGAGCTGCCGCTGCGCCATCAGGCGACGGTCCACGTGACCGGCGCGCTGACAGATCGCCTCGACGCGTCGCATTTGGAGCTGGCGGGGCGCTATGCCGTGGACGGCGGGCGCGTGGGTGAATGGCTGAAGCTGGACGGCGAACCGTTGGCCCTGGAGGGTGGTGTCACGCTGACCCCCGCCGGGCTGCTGGCGACGGGCGTGGTGCGCTCGTCGATTGCGCCGCAGCAGGTGCTGGACAGCGCCGTGCAGGCGCAGTTGTTCATCCCCTTTAGCGGAGACGTGCAGGACGCCTATGTCGAGGTGCGCAGCCGCCTGGATGTGCCCGTCGCCGCCGTACACGCCGACGCCATGGCGCGGCTGGATGGCGGCTTGGAAACGGTGGCGGAGGCGAACATGTCTGCGCCGTGGAACGCCCAGGACGCGACGGCCCTGGTTCAGGCCGGAGACGCCGGCGCCAAACATGCTGAGGAAGTCGCGCCTGCCAACGCCGAGGATGATCAGG
>JBBSBO010000686.1:0-2299 GCA_038251215.1 Caldilineales bacterium | reverse complement strand
GGGCGACCGGCGTGGAGCCGACGAAGCTGATGGCTTTGACCAGCGGATGGTCGAGCAGGCTATCCACGGTCTCCTTGGAGCCGTGTACGAGCTGCACGACGCCAGGCGGGAAGCCGGCCTGATCGAGCAGTTCGAAGAGGCGGGCAGCCGCGCCCGGCACTTTTTCGCTAGGCTTGAGGATGAAGCAGTTGCCGGTGGCGAGGGCATAGGGCAGGAACCATAGCGGAATCATGCCCGGGAAGTTGAAGGGTGTGATGGCGGCGACGACGCCCAGCGGCTGGCGGATCATGTGTTCGTCGATGCCGCGGGCGATGTCCTCGTTGTTGTAGCCCTGCATGAGAATGGGCGCGCCGCAAGCCGTCTCGACATTTTCGATGCCGCGCCGCATCTCGCCCACGCTTTCGGCGAAGGTCTTGCCGCACTCTTGCGTGATCATCGTGGCAATTTCGTCGATGTGTTCGTCGAGCAGCGCCTTAAGCTTGAAGAGCGGCTGGATGCGGTCGGCGACAGGGGTAGCGCGCCAGCCGGGGAAGGCAGCGGCGGCAGCCTGCACGGCGGCGTCCACCTCGGCGGCGGGCGACAGCGGTACGCTGTGGAGGGCGGAGGCCGTGGCGGGATTGATCACGTCCAGGTATTGACCGGCGCTGGAGCGTCGCCATTGGCCATTGATATAGTTGAGAAGTTGCCCGGTTGGGGACATCGAGGGTCCTTTCTAGTCAGGTAAAAACTGCAAACCGCAAAGGCGCAGAGTGCGCAAAGAAAAAAGCAAGAAAAGAAAGAAAAGCAAGAAAAACCGCAGAGGGCGCGGAGGACGCAGAGAAAAGCCAGAGGTAATCTGCGAAAATCCGTTCCATCTGTTGAATCCGTGGCCTGTTTTGTGAATCCGCGGCAATCCGGTGAATCCGTGTTATCCGCGTTCTATTTGGCTTACAGGAAGTAGCGCTCCTTGGCGCGCATTTCTTCCCATTCTTCGCGGGCGGCGTTGACGGAGTCGATCTCGCTGACTTCGGCGACGGGCACGTCCCACCAGCTGTCGTAGCCGGGCACGCCCACGTAGCGGTCGTTTTGCACGTAGATCACGGTGGTGCGCTTGTTCTGTTTGGCCTGCGCGAGCGCCGCTACGAAGTCAGCGTAGCCGGCGCACTCGATCACGTGGGCGCCGAGGCTGCGGGCGTTGGCGGCGAGGTCGACGGGCAGCCAGTCCAGTTGCGCGCCGTCTTGGTCGGTGGGCAGGGCGGCGTCGTCGGGGAAGGCGAAGCGCGTGCCGAAGCCGCTTTGACCGAGCGACCGGCTGAGCGAGCCGATGCTCTTGTAGCCGTGATTGTCCATCAGCACAATGGTGAGCTTGCGACCCTCTTGGATGGAGGTGACGATTTCGCTGGAGAGCATGAGGAAGCTGCCGTCGCCGATCATGACGTAAACCTCGCGGTCGGGCGCGGCCATCTTGGCGCCGAGACCGCCTGCGATTTCGTAGCCCATGCAGCTATAGCCGTATTCCAGATGGTACTGCTTGGGGTGGCGCGTGCGCCAGAGCTTGTGCAGGTCGCCGGGCAGGCTGCCCGCGGCGCAGACCATGATGGCGTCGGGGTCGCCCAGTTCGTTGACCGCGCCGATTAGCTCGCCCTGGCTGGGCAGAGGCTCGTTGCGGATGGCATAGATGCGGTCGACTTCGGCCTCCCACTGGTCGTGCAGGGCCTGGGCTTCGGCCAGGTAGTCGTCGGGGGCGCTGTAGCCTGCCAGCAGCTCGCCCAGCTCGTCGAGCGACACGCGGGCGTCGCCGATGACGGGGATGGCATGGTGCTTGAAGGCGTCGAACTCGGCGACGTTGATGTTGACGAAACGCACATCCGGGTTCTGGAATTGGGTCTTGCTGGCGGTAGTGAAGTCGCTGTAGCGCGTGCCGATGCCGATGACGAGGTCGGCGTCGTGCGCGAGGCGGTTGGCGGCCAGCGTGCCGGTTGTGCCGACGGCTCCTAGGCAGAGCGGATGGTCGTAGCGCAGGCTGCCCTTGCCCGCCATCGTCTCGCCCACGGGGATGCCGTGCTCGTCGACAAAGCGGCGCAGCGCGTCGGTGGCCTCGCTGTAGATCACGCCGCCGCCGGCGATGATCAGCGGGCGCGTGGATTGGCGGATCCACTCGGCGGCGCGCTGTAACGCGCCGTGGTCCGGGCGGGCGCGCGGGATGTTCCACACGCGCTTGGCGAATAGCTCGGCGGGGAAGCCATAGGCCTCGGTTCCTACGTCCTGCGGCAGGGCGAGGGTGACGGCGCCGGTTTCCGCCGGGCTGGTGAGCACGCGC
>JBBSBO010000685.1:0-2303 GCA_038251215.1 Caldilineales bacterium | reverse complement strand
GCCAAGGCGCCCGCCCGGTCGGCGGCAACGAATTGCCCGATGCCCGTCACGGGATACCAGCGCTCCTCCCAGGCGACGGACTCGCCCGCGCCTAACTGCGCCCGCTCGGCAAAGGTCGGCGCCAGCCCGCCGTGCAACTCCACATAGGCCGAGCCGTCGTCCGTGAAGTACTGGCTCACCAGCGCGTCGCCCCAGCCCAGGCCGAAGACCTTGCTGCCGCGCGCTACATCGGCGGGGAAGACGCGCACCGCCCCCATATCTGCCGTCGGTTCATAGACGCCAACAAAAGGACCGTGCGCCGCGGGGTACTCGAAAAAGCCCAAATATTGCTCCCATTCTCCCAGGCGGCTCAGATCGCGCTGATCGTAGAGGGGCCACGGCATCACGCCGCCCGGCCCCGGCAGCGCCGGATCGCCCGTGGAGTGGATGCGCACCGCCTCGCCGGGCACGACAAAACGGAAGTTGGCGCTGGGTCGATTGACCGGCCCGGGGGCCAGGATGGCGGTCTGCCAATAATCAAATTGAAGGGCCTGGTCGCTGATGTTGCGAATGCTCGGTTCAATCTGAAAATACGCTGCGCCGGGCGACAGAGTTACGGTCACTTTCGCGGCCAGCAGACGGCCGTCGTCGGGCGTCGCAATCGTCGCCGTGGCGACGCCGTCCTCACTCACAAACGCCTGCACGTCCCACGGCGTTCCCCAATCGTAGCCGTGCTCGTTGACGGGCAGATTCCACTCGATGCCGCCCAGCCCTGCCCAGCCGAGCTGGTTGCCCGGCCCCCACGGCGAGGGTTTGACCACCGAGTTTTGGTAGAACATCGCCGTGGCGCTGGGCTTGTGGATCACCTGCCAGATCCGTCCGCCCAATTCCGGCAGGATCAACACCTGCAAATACTCGTTCTCCAGCACCACCACGCGGTAGGTGCGTTCTTCAGGAGCAGGGTCGTCCAACAAGAAGCGATCGCGGTCAAAGCGCAGATAGGGCCAGCGGTAGACCGGGTCGAGCATGTGCGTCTGATAGGCTTCGACGGGATAGGTCGGCAGGCTGATCGTCCACTCCGTCACCGCCGCCGGCCCGGTGAAGACGTAATCGCCGCGCGCCAATTGCGGGCGTCGCGCCGGCGCGGCTTGCGCTGAGGGGACTTGCGCCGCCAGGGGCGAGATCATTGCCCGGTCCGCCGGGGTGCGCGCGGGCAGAGGCGGTCGCACCGCAGTACAGCCGCCCAGCGCCGCCAGCAGGCTCACGAGTATAACAAACAGAGGAAGGCAGGCGCGACCCTTGCGGCCCCTAGAAGAATGCACTTGCGCCACACAAACTTGGGAGCCGAGCAACTCGGCCCCTGCACGACGGATTCGACTCATACGCGCCATTATACATCCGCCACGCAGCGCGCCCGAATATCAACAGGTAGTACACCTTCCAGAAAGCTTGCAGCTTTCTGGAAGGTGTCGCGAACATGAAAAGGAGGATGGCAGGGAATTTAGGCGGGGACGGTCTAGCGCAGGCCGGCAGCCTGGCGCAACATCTCGGCCTGGCTCGTGTCTTCCCAGGGCAGCTCGATGTCGTCGCGGCCAAAGTGACCATAGGCTGCGGTCTGGCGATAGATGGGTCGCCGCAGATCCAGGTCGCGGATGATGGCGCCGGGGCGCAGGTCGAAGTTCTCCTCAATCAGGCGCACGATCTTGTCGTCGCCGATGCGGCCCGTGCCGAACGTTTCTACGTTGATGCTGAGCGGATGCGCCACGCCGATGGCATAGGCCAGTTGAATCTCGCAGCGCCCGGCGATGCCCGCGGCGACGAGATTCTTGGCGACCCAACGCGCGGCATAGGCCGCGCTGCGGTCCACCTTGGTGCAGTCCTTGCCGCTGAAGGAGCCGCCGCCGTGCCGGCCCATGCCGCCGTAGGTGTCGACGATGATCTTGCGGCCCGTCAGGCCGGCGTCGCCCATCGGCCCGCCCACCACAAAGCGACCGGTCGGGTTGGTGAAGATCAGCATGTCTTTGTCCACCAGCTCGGCGGGCAGCACGGGGTCCATCACATGCTCGATCAGCGCCTGGCGAATCTCCGCCTGCGACACGTCGGCGTCGTGCTGCGTGCTGATCAGCACCGTGTGAATGCGCTGCGGCTTGCCGAAGGCATATTCCACGGTGACCTGCGTCTTGCCGTCCGGGCGCAGCCAGGGCAGTATGTCCTGCTTACGCACCTCCGCCAACCGCCGCGCCAGCTTGTGCGCCAGGTAGATCGGCATGGGCATCAGCGTGGGCGTTTCGTCACAGGCAAAGCCGAACATCATACCCTGGTCG
>JBBSBO010000684.1:0-2311 GCA_038251215.1 Caldilineales bacterium | reverse complement strand
TGACGAGATCGGCGGCGCAGGCGACGGTGTAGATGGGCGTGCTCACTGTTTCCAGGTGGACGATGATGCGCTTGGGCGCGCGCCCTGCGGGGCGCTGCTCGCTGTCCCACCGGCGGAAGCGGTCGAAGATCTGCGCCAAGCTCTGCGCCTGCGCCAGGCTGAGCGACGGCCCTTTCATCAAGAAGACGACACCCTGCACGTCCGGCTCGGCGGCAATGCGGCGCAGTGCCCGGCTGAGGTAGCCCAGGCTGAGCGGCAGCTTAAGGGCGGGGATGTAGGCGGTCCACCAGGGTACGTCGGGCGTCAATTCCGACAGTTCGTGGTCTAGCGGGATGACGACATAGTCGGGGATGCGGCTGTGCAGGAGGCGACGGCGCAGGTTGGCGAGCGCGCAGAAGGTCGCCTGCCATGCTTGGCCGAGCGTGCGTCCTAGCGCGCGTGTGGCGCGCGTCCACGTTGATTCCTGTTTCATCCCGCCTGCTCCGCGTGATTGCCTGGCGTTGGTAGCTGGGCCGAGAGACGCCTACTAGCACATTCTGCCTACAAAGACCGACTTTGGCAAGCGAACAGAAGAACCAACCGCAAAGGCCGCAAAGAACGCAAAGAAAAAGCAACAGCAAGAACAGCGATTCACCCGTGGTGGATTGTTTTTCTCGCTTTCCTTGCTTTGATCTACACTGGGGCTGGCGTGCGAATGTGTGTGTCCTCTCTTCCCGGCAGGAGACCCTATGCTGCTCTGTGTCGACATCGGCAACACCAACATCATGCTCGGCCTGTATGAGGACGACGTGCTCGGCCCGCACTGGCGGCTGTCCACCGACCACGAGCGTATGCCGGACGAGTTCGCCATGCAGTTGCTCAACCTGCTGCACTACGCCGGCGTGGCGCCGGAGCGCATCAGCGGCGTCGCCATTGCCTCGGGCGTGCCCACTGTCACCGGGCGCTGGCGCGAGGTATGCACCGCCTATTTGCGCTGCGAGCCGCTGATCATCGGCGGGCGCATGAACACTGGCCTCACCATCCTGTATGACAACCCCGACGCCGTGGGCGCCGACCGCATCGTCGACGCCGTGGCGGCCTACCGGTTGTATGGCGGCCCCACTTGCATTGTCGACTTCGGCACCGCCACCACCTTCGAGGCCATCACCGCCGCGGGCGAGTACCTGGGCGGCGCCATCGCCCCCGGCATCGGCATCGCGGCCGATGCCATGTTCCAGCGCGCGGCCCGGCTGCCCAAGGTGGATATCGTGCGCCCACCCTCGGTGATTGGGCGCAACACGGTCCACTCCATGCAGTCCGGCCTGCTCTTCGGCTATGTCGGCCTGGTGGAGGGCATGGTGGCGCGCTTCAAGGCTGAGCTGGGCGCGCAGACGAAAGTCATCGGCACGGGCGGGCTGGCCCCGCTCATCGCCAATGAGACGACCGTGATTGACATTGTTTCGCCCTGGCTCACGCTGGACGGCCTGCGCATGCTCTATGCCATGAACCATCCTTAGCTTTCGTTCATACCTATGTCCGATACTCCGCCACGAACGGGAACCACGCTATGACGGCTCACCCTCTGCACGGACGGCGCATTGTCCTCGGCGTCAGCGGCAGCATCGCCTGCTATAAGGCCGCCGACCTCGCCAGCAAGCTCACGCAGGCGGGCGCGGAGGTGGACGTCGTCCTCACGCGCGCCGCGGCGGAATTCGTCACGCCGCTCACCTTCCAGTCCGTCACGGGCCGTCGCGCCTACACGGACGGCGACCTGTGGGGGCATGAGGCGCACGTGCTGCACATCGGCCTGGCGCACGGCGCCGACCTGCTACTCATCGCCCCGGCGACGGCGCACACGCTCGCCAAGCTCGCCTACGGGCTGGCGGAGGACCTGCTCAGCGTCACCGCGCTGGCTGCTGTCTGCCCGCTGGCGCTCGCCCCGGCGATGGACGCGGGCATGTACTCGCACCCCGCCACGCAGGAGAACGTGCGCATCCTCCAGCAGCGCGGCGCGGTGATGATCGGCCCGGAGGAGGGCCGCCTGGCTTCCGGACTGGTGGCGAAGGGGCGCATGAGCGAACCCGCGGCAATCCTCGGCCAAGTGCGCTACTTGCTCTCGCGGCAAGGGCCGCTACAAGGTCGCCACGTAGTGGTCAGCGCCGGCGGCACGCGCGAGCCGCTGGTTCCCGTGCGCTTCCTGAGCACCCGCTCGTCCGGCAAGCAGGGATATGCGCTGGCGCAGGCCGCGCTCGACGCCGGGGCCGAGGTGACGCTGGTCTGCACGGTGAGCAGACTGCCCGTACCGGCGGGCGCGCGCCTCGTCGCCGTCGAC
>JBBSBO010000683.1:0-2312 GCA_038251215.1 Caldilineales bacterium | reverse complement strand
TCTGGCCCTCGTTTTGGCGTTAGCGCTCGGCGCCTGTTCTAACTCCGCCCCGACGCAGCCGGAAGCGGCTGCCCAAGGCGAAAGCGCCTCGGCTGAGGCCGCTGCCGCTCCCGCCGAGGCTTCGGCGGACAAAGAAGTGATCCGCATCGCTGATACGCAGTTTCAGACGATCTGGCTGAACAACGCCATTGCGCAATTCGTCATTGAGCATGGCTACGGCTATCCGACGGAAACTGTCGAAGTCAGCACGCCCATCGCGCAGCGTTCGATGCAGGACGGCGAGTTGGACGTGTGGATGGAACTATGGCGCATGAACGTGATGGACTGGTACACCGAGGTGACCGAGTCCGGCGCGGTGGTAGACTTGGGCAATACCTTCGAGAAGTCGACGCAGGACTTTTATGTGCCGCGCTACGTGATTGAAGGCGACGCCGAGCGGGGCATCGAGCCGATGGCGCCCGATCTGAAATCGGTCTTTGACCTGCCGCAATACGCCGAGTTGTTCCAAGACCCCGAAGCAAAAGATAAAGGGCTGCTGATCAATTGCATCACCGGCTGGCAGTGCGCGGCCATTAACCGGATCAAGCTGCACGCCTATGGCCTGAGCGATACCTATAACACGCTGGAGCCGGGCGCTTCGGCGGCCCTGGACGCGGCCATCGCCGGCGCGTACAAGAAGGGCAACCCAATCCTGGCCTATTACTGGGAGCCGACGTGGCTGCTGGGCACGTATGACATGGTGCAGTTGGAAGAGCCGGAATGGACGGCGGAATGTGAAGCCGAGATCCAGCAGGCCGTGACGGGCGAGATCGAAGAAGACGCCGTCAGCGAAGGGGCCGGCTGCGCCTATCAGACGCTGGGCATCCACAAGGGCGTGACGGGCGACTTGCAGGCACGTGCGCCGGAGGTGGCGGAGTTCCTGCAGGCGATGTTCGTCGGCACGGATCCGCTCAACCAGTTGGCCGCGCACATGACAGCCGAGGACATCTCGGCGGACGAGGCCGCGCTGTGGTACTTCGCCAACTTCCAGGACGACTGGCGAGGCTGGCTGCCGGATGAGGCCGAGGCCAATGTCGAGGCTGCCCTGGTGGAGGCCGGCGTCGAACTGTAGAGAGGGCGCGCGGACAGCGAACATCGAAAGTGGTTTTGGGAGCGTCCGATGGTTTGTCATCGGGCGCTCCCGTTCTATTGAGGGATGATTACTTCTATTGAGGGATGATTACAAAAATACCAAGCGTGCAAAATCAAGCGTGAAGAATTAGTTTTAGGAGAGGAACCAAGTGCAGGAATTCCCGGAAGTATTTGAACTGCCGCTGGAAGGCTGGATCGACAGCGGGGTGGACTGGTTGACGGTGGAGGGCGACGCCTTTTTCAGCGCGCTGGGCGATGTCCTGCTGGCGCTGTTGCTGGCGTTCCAGCACTTCCTTTTGTGGCTGCCGTGGTTTGTGGTCATCGGCATCGTGGCGCTGATCGCTTGGCGCGTCAAGGACTGGCGACTGGCTGCCGGGGTATCGGTTGGCTTGGCCTTCATTGGGCTGCTGGGCTTGTGGGACGAGTCGATGGAGACGCTGGCGATTGTGCTGGCGGCGACGCTGCTGGCGATCCTGGTCGGCGTGCCGATCGGCATCGCTATGACGCGGCGCGATTGGGTGGAAAGTCTGGTGCGTCCTGTGTTGGATATGATGCAGACCCTGCCTAGCTTTGTCTACCTGATCCCGGCCTTGATGCTCTTCGGCCTGGGCAAGGTGCCGGCGCTGATCGCCACCTTCATCTATGCCGTACCCCTGTCGATTCGTTTCACGAACCTGGGCATTCGCCAAGTTCCGGCGGATGTGATGGAGGCTTCGGCTTCCTTTGGGGCGACGCCGCGGCAGCAACTCTTCAAGGTGCAGCTGCCGCTGGCGCTGCCCACGATCATGGCGGGCATCAACCAGACAATTATGATGGCGCTGGCGATGGTTGTGGTCGCTTCGATGATCGGCGCAGGCGGGCTTGGCTCCGAGGTGCTCAACGGCATCTCGCGTCTAGAGGTAGGTCGCGGCTTTGTGGCAGGCATCAGCATTGTGATTTTGGCGATCATCATGGACCGCATCACGCAGAACATGGCGCCGGTGCGCGCGCCGCGTGCAGAATAGGGTGCAGAAGCGCGCGTAGAATAGGCGCGCAAAATCCGATTCTATGCCTTCGGCAATGAAGAGCGACAGTCGCGACTGTGCGCCCGCGCGGGCGCACTGTCGCGTGTTGGCGGGCGTTTTGTGTTATAATGCATACTCACAGAGCTTGTGGAGACTCTGCATAGCCAAGGTGGATAC
>JBBSBO010000682.1:0-2318 GCA_038251215.1 Caldilineales bacterium | reverse complement strand
GCCACCGGCTCCTTGCCGTGCAGGTCGAAGGGCGCGTCGAGTACGCCGACCGCCGCCAGCGCGCCGACCGCCTTCCAGCCGTTCTTAAGCGGGAAGCCGAAGATCGACATGCGCGTGGGCATATCGTAGGACACGGGGTAGCCGCGCGGGCGGTTCTCGCGCCACGTGCGCAGCACCTCTACGTCCGTGGCGGCGAAGTACCAATAGGCGTAATTGCCGAAGAGCAGGATCAGCAGCAGGGCCGCGGGCGCGGCGATCCAGCGCGCCGTGCGCAGGCCGAGGCGGGCGTGCAGCCCTTGCCAGGCGCGGCCCAGCACCTCGCCCGCCACCAGCGCCCAGGGGATGAAGAAGCCGTAGACGTGCGTGTTGGGCGTCAGCGTGAAGAAGAGCATGAAGATCAGCCCGCCGCCGAACCACAGCCAGGCGACGCGCTGCTCCAGCGGGAAGTCGGGCAGCGCCCAGGCGATGAGCAGCGCGGCGGCAAAGAAGATCCAGGTGTGGTCATTGCCGCCCAGCATGATCCAGCCGGGTCGCCACAGGCTCATGAGGACGCCCGCCGCCAGTATTGCGCTTACGCCCCAGCCCAGGGTGCGCGGCAAGTTGCGCCGGTAGATCGCCGCCAGCGAGATCACGGCGCAGAGGATGAGCAGGCCCACGTAATAGACGGTGCTGTAGAGCGTGGTGCGCTCGAAGACGTCGACCAGGTTGTTGTAGGGGAAGGTCGAGCCGATGCGGTTGACGGTGATGTAGGCGTAGGTCGTGCGGAAGCTGGGGTTGAGGACGAACGGCACATAGAACAGCGCCGGCAGCGCACCGCCCACGAGCAGCGGCGCGATCAGCGCGCGGCCCAGGCGCGCCAGGCTGATCGCCGGATAGCGTCGCCACAGTGCATAGAGCAGGTAGGCCGCGGGCAGGGCGACGAGCGCCGCCTCGTAGTGGGCCAGCAGGCCGGTCGCCAGGAAGATGGCGGCGAGGGTCAAATAGCGCGCCAGGTTGTGCGGGGCGCGCACGAGCCGGTAGAGGACCAGCACGGTCAGCGCGACCATGAGGAAGACCACGCTTTGGTATTGCACGATACGCGCGAAGCCGATGAAGTAGCCGTCCAGCGCCAGCAGCATGGCCGCGGCCCAGCCCGCTACGGGGTGATAGAGTCGCCAACCGAGCAGGAAGACGGCGAACAGCCCTGCCAGGTTGAGCAGGGCAAAGGGCAGCCGCGCCGCCGCCTCGTTGAGCCGCTGCGCCATCACGTAGACGTCGGCGGGCAGCAGAATCTCGACGGGGCCTTTCTTGTGCGTCAGCAGCGCCTCGGGGTAGCCCTGCAGCATCTCCGCCGAGCGTAGCACCACGCGCGCCTCGTCGCCCTGGAACTCGCTGTAGGCCAGGTCGCTGAAGCGGAGCACGCCCGCTACCAGGGCCAGGCTCAGCACGCCGGCGAGCAGCCAGCCGCGCGACGCGTTGTCTAGAATCGGGGGCCAGGCTGCGCCGGTGTCTGCTTCCGCGCGGACGGCAGGCGACTCTACGCGCCCGCGCTGCAAGAGCAGGCCCAAGAGGAGAGCTGTGATCACGTCAAAGGCGAGCAGCGCCTGCCAGCGCAGCAGCGGCCCCAGCACGTAACTTAGCGCGAGCAGCGTTATGACGATGATGGCGCAGCCCGCGCCCACGGCGTAGAGCGTGTACTCCCATGGCTCCGGCAGGACGCGTCCCTCGCCGCCCAGCAGCCACTCGACGAAGAGCCGGCCGGGCAGCAGACCGGTGAGCAGCAGGGTCACGGCGGCCTGCCAGATCAGGGGGAGGCCCGCCAGGATCAGCACATTGCCGAGCAGCGCCAGCCCCGCCAAAATGGCATAGCGTGGACCAGATCGCAAGGGCGCGAAGAGGTTTGCGAAAAAGTGAGAGAAGGGGCGCGTGGCATTCATAGAGGGCGCGAATCGACGAAAGGAGAACGGGAATCACCGCGGGCAAAGCACCGGCCCAAACTGCGCGAGTATACCATGTGCGGGGACATTCGCCCTAACGCCGGCGCAGGAACAGGCGCGCGTCGTCCAGCGGCGCGCCCGTTTCGACATAGCCGCGGCTCTCGGCGTAGTCGAGCAGGGGCTGCTCCACGTCGCCTTCGTTGGTCACGAGGATGGCGGCGGGCGGGTCGGCGTCGAAGAGCGCGGCGAGGGCGGAGGCGGACGTGGCGTGGTAGCGGGCGCGCTCCTCGGCGCTGAGCAGGTCGCCCACGCGTAGCACAAATGAGCCGGTCGCCAGCTCCGGGTAGAAGTCCATGCCGGATTCCAGGGCATAGACCGGCGCGACGGTCGCCAGCTTGGCCG
>JBBSBO010000681.1:0-2327 GCA_038251215.1 Caldilineales bacterium | reverse complement strand
GGCCGCGAGCGCGCCGTTGCCACCGGCATCGAACTGATCCGCGCGGGGCTGGCATCGTGGCGGCGTTACGGCATGGCGGGGTAGAGGAGGCCTGGGTTGACTACTTTGGCGGCTGGATGCGATACCAATAGCCGTAGGCCTCCTGGAAGCCCAGGCGCGTGTAGAGGCTGAGCGCGGCGGCGTTGCCGCGCACGACCTGGAGATAGCTCGTCGTGGAGCCGCACGTCTGCGCCCAGGTGGCCATGTGGCGGATGAGCAGGCTGCCGAAGCCCTGACGTCGCCGCGCCGGCTGCGTCACGATGTCGAACAGGCCGAACAGGTCGTTCTCCGCCACGCCCATGCCGCAGGCGAGCGGCTCCCCGTCCAGTGTTAGCGCGGCGAAGAGGCGCGGCGGCGCGATGGCGTGGAGGATGCGCGTGTGCGCGGCTTGCGCGGCGGCGGAAGCTCCGCTGAGGGCCGTGTACACGTCGAGCCAAGCGTCGACGTCGAGGATGTCGAATTGGGTCAAGGCCGCGCCGCTCGCGCCGGCGCGGTGGTCGCGTGCAAGCTCGGCGTCGGCCAATTCGGCAAGGGCGCAGGTCATCACCGCCGTGTGGTCGGAAGCCGGGTAGCCCCGGCGCTGCAAGAAGTCATCCAGCGCGACGGATGCGGCGTCGCCCAGCACGCGGAAGATGGCGGGGAGACCCTGCGCACGGTAGAGAGATTCGCACAGGGGGACGAGTTCGGCGGGCGTGCGGCTCGGCGGGCTGACGCGGTTGACGGAATTGGCGCGCTTGGTATAGCCGCCGCTGAAGCGCGCCACATAGCCGTCGAGCAATGTTTGCCGCGCGGCGGGCCAGGCGTTGAGCGCGGCGGCCTCAATGCGGTCTCTCTCCTCTGCCGAGATCATGTTGGCGGAGATCATGGCGCGGCCCGCCTAGTAGACGACCTTGTTGAGCGGGTACTCGATGATGCCCGAGGCGCCGGCTTGCTTCAGCTCCGGGATCAGGTCGCGCACCACGCGCTCGTCGGTGATGATCTCCAGCGCCACCCAGTCCGGGTCGATCTGGTAGGAGATGGTGGGCGTGTGCAGGGCGGGCAATTGGCGCGTCACCTCGTCCAGGCGCGCCTTGGGCACGTTCATCTTCAGGCCGACCTTGGCGCCCGCCTCCAGCGCACCCTTGAGCAGCAGCGCCAGCCTCTCGATTTTCTGCCGCCGCCACGCGTCCGCCCAGGCGGCATGGTTGGCGATCAGCTTGGTGGTAGATTCCGCCACGGTGTCCACGATGCGCAGCCGGTTGGCGCGCAGTGACGTGCCCGTCTCCGTGCCCTCGACGATGGCGTCCACGAGCATGGGCGCTTTGATCTCGGTGGCGCCCCAAGAGTACTCCACCTCGGCGCTGACGCCGTTGCGCTCCAGATAGCGGCGCGTCGCCTGCACCAGTTCGGTGGCGATGCGCTTGCCCGCCAGGTCCTGCACCGAGTGGATGTCCGAATCTTCGGGCACAGCCAGCACCCAGCGATAGGCGTTGTGCGTCGTTTTGCTGTAGACCAGGTCCTCGACTTCGACGACGTCGGCCTCGTTTTCCAGGATCCAATCCTTGCCCGTCAGTCCGGCGTCGAGTACGCCGCGCTCGACATAGCGCGCGATTTCCTGGGCGCGGAACATCAGGCACTCGATTTCGACATCGTCGATGTAGGGGATGTACGAGCGGCCGCGCAGCGAGATGTGATAGCCGGCTTTGTCGAACAGCGCCAGCGTGGAGTCCTGCAGGCTGCCTTTGGGGATGCCCAGTTTGAGCACGTTCATGGCGTTGCGTTCCTTCCTATCGAGTTGATGGCCGACCGACTTGCGGGAGTTAGGCTAGGCCTTCGACGAATTGCAGTTGTCCGCCTTGAATGCGGCGATAGTAGCAGCCGGATCGCGCCTGGCCCTGGGCGTTCTTGGTGTGGCAGGCGCCCGCGCCCAGCGGACGCACGATGTAGAGCAGCGAGTTCTGCTCGCAGTTGGTGCGCACCTCCACGACTTGCAGCGTGTCGCCGGAGGTGGCGCCCTTGACCCACAGCTCGTTGCGCGACGTGCTCCAGAAGGCCGCGATGCCGTGCGTCAGCGTGTAGTGCAGCGCCTCTTCGTTGGCGTAGGCGATGATCAGCACTTCCTGGCTGCCGGCGTCTTGCACGGCGACGGGCACAACCGCCGCGCCCGTAGCGCCGATCTGCTGGAGCTTGGTGAAGTCGATGGTCAGCTGCGCGCCTTCCTCCAAGGGGTTGGCTGCCGCGGCGTTGCCTCCGCTCATGGGTGCATCCTTTCTAGGTGATCGTATGGGCTACTGCATCAGGCCCGCGTC
>JBBSBO010000680.1:0-2332 GCA_038251215.1 Caldilineales bacterium | reverse complement strand
GGTACGGGGACGGCGATCTGATCGGTGACGCTGACGCCCATCCAGTTCAGGATCGTCGAGAGAATAATGATACCGACGATTAGGTAGCCGAACATCAATACGGGGTGGGGCACTTTGTTGCCTACGCGCTCGACGCCATCGAGCAGCTTGTCCATAAAGGAGCGTGATGGCGCTGCTGAAGCTTTGGCCGGCATGGTGGTCTCCTAGGATGAATGCATTCTCAAAAACGATAACATTAAGACGGGTGGAGAAAAACGACGATCGACCTGTGAATGCCTGTGGGGAAGCTGACGGCCTCCCCACAGGGCGAAATAAAGAGACCTGCCTACATGTGCGCCAGTTCATCCAGATAGACGATGGCCGTCTCGATGCCGCGCTGGAACATCTCTAGGCTGTAATGCTCGTTGGGCGCATGGAGGCCGTCCGTGTCCAGCCCATAGCCCATCATGACGACGGGGATCTGCATGAGTTTGCCAAAGTCGGCGACCACGGGAATGCTGCCGCCGCCGCGCGTGAAGACCGGCGTCGCGCCCCAGCCTTTTTCATAGGCGCGCGCGGCGGCCTGCATTTCAGGCAGGTCGAAGGGGATCAACGCCGGCTCGCCCGTTGTCAGCAGACGCACCTCGACGGAGACGGTGGGCGGCGTGATCGATTCGATGTACTGCTTGAGCAGCGTGAAGATCTTGTGCGGGTCCTGGTTGGCGACTAGGCGCGAACTGAGCTTGGCGCCGGCGCGGGCCGGGATGATGGTCTTGGGGCCGGGGCCGGACCAGCCGCTCCACATGCCGTTGATGTCCAGTGTAGGCCGCGCCGAGACGCGCTCTTGGATGGTGAAATGCTCGTCGCCCCACACGGCAGGCACGCCGGTGGCCTGCTTGAGCTGCTCTTCGGTCTGCGCGCTCTTGGCGATCATCTGGCGCTCGTCGGCGGTTAACGGCACGACGTCGTCATAGAAGCCGGGCACGGCGATGGTCTGGTCGGCGTTGTAGAGCTTGCCTAGGATTTCCACCAGTGCCAGGGCCGGGTTATGCACCGCGCCGCCGAAGAAGCCGCTATGCAGGTCGTCGGTGGGGCCTTGCACTTCCATTTCGATGTAGGTCATGCCGCGCAGACTGTGCGTGATGGCCGGGTCTTCGATGGTGCGCATGGACGAGTCGCTGATGACGCAGACGTCCGACTTGAGCAGGTCCAGGTGCGCTTCCAGGAAGGGGCGCAGGTTGGGGGAGGAGATCTCTTCCTCGCCCTCGATCAGGAACTTGACGTTGACCGGCGCGGCGCCGTCGGTCTTGAGGTACGATTCCAGCGCCTTAACGTGAATCAAGAGCTGGCCTTTGTCGTCGGTGGCGCCGCGGGCGTGGACTTTGCCGTCCTTCACTGCCGGCTCGAAGGGGTCGGTTTCCCAGCCGTCTTCGAGGGAGGCGGGCACGACATCGTAGTGGCCGTAGACGAGTACAGTCGGCTTGTCCGGCCCTGCGCCCAGCCATTCGCCGTAGACGACGGGATGGCCGGCGGTTTCCATCACCTGGACGTTGTCCAGGTTGAGGCTTTGCATGTGCGCGGCCAGCCACTCGGCCATGCGGCGCACGTCGGCGGCATGGGCGGGGTCGCCGCTGAGGCTGGGGATGCGCAGCATGGCGAACAGGTCCTGCTGAAACTCGTCGGCATGGGCACGCGAGTAGCGGCGTGCTGTTTCGGTGGATTGTGTCATTCGTGTTTTCTCCTGCCGCAAAAAGTAACTCGCCAATTGGGTAATCTGCTTTAGTTCTTGGGGACAGGCTGCTCGGCCGCCCACAACTCTGCCAGCTTGATGCACATGTCGGTGGCGTGCGCCATATCCTGGAGGCTGACGTATTCCAGCGGGCCGTGGATATTCTGCATGCCGGTGAAGAGATTGGGGGTGGGCACGCCCTGCTCGGTGAGGCGCGAGCCGTCGGTGCCGCCGCGCACGGGCGGCGAGAAGTGTTCGATGCCCAGTTGGCGACAGGCCTCGCGCGCCAGCTCGACGGGGCGCATGTCGTTTTCCAGCCAGTAGCGCATGTTGCGATATTGCGGCGAGATCTCGCAGGTGATGTGGGCGCGCGGCTCGGTGGCCTGGATAGCAGCGCAGACCTGTTGGATCAGCTTGCCTTGTGCCGCGAGTCCGTCGCGCTCGAAGTCGCGCAGGATGAAGTCAAGCGTAGCCGCGGCGGCTGTGCCGCTCATGTGGTAGATGTGGATGAAGCCCTGGCGCCCGTCGGTGGTTTCCGGGGTCAACGTGGCTTGCGGCAGAGTGTCGATGATCTTGGCTGCCAGGTGCAGGGCGTTGACCAACTTGTCCTTGGCTTGGCCTGGG
>JBBSBO010000679.1:0-2333 GCA_038251215.1 Caldilineales bacterium | reverse complement strand
CCTGGAGCCTGATCGAACGCTTCACTACGCTGGTGCGCGAGTCCGGCAGCGAAGATGAACGCGAAGCGGCGCGCTACATCGCCCGGCAACTGGAGCGGTTCGGCATCCCCTACCAGGTGTATGAGCCGGATATCTTCCTCAGCGTGCCGATCTCGGCATCGTTGGAATATGAAGGCAAGACCGTACACGCCAAGCCGCCCTCTTTCTCGCATCCCCCGGGGCCTGACGGTCTGCGCGGCGAGGCAGTATATGTGCCCAGCCGCCGGCCCAGCAGCGCCAGCAACCTCTTCGACTCGGGCGGTGATGCCGGCGTCGACGTACGCGGCAAGATCGTCGTCACCGAAGGGCTGGGCCTGCCCGCCGCGGCGGCGCGCTTCGAGCAAGCCGGCGCCATCGGGCAGATCCACATCAACCCCGGGCAAGACATCCACTGGGGCATTTGCAGCACCATCTGGGGCGCGCCCGACCTGGACAGCGCCGCGCGCCAGCCGCGCACCACGGTCATCTCGATCAATCGCCCCGACGGCGAAGCGCTGATTGAGCGCCTGCAACAAGGGCCGCTGCAAGTCACCCTGCACGCCGAGCTGCGCGAGGGCTGGTTCCCCTGCCCCATTGTCGTCGCCGACATCCAGGGCCAAACCGAGCCGGAGCGCTATGCGCTCGTGCATGGACACTACGACTCGTGGGACGTGGGCATCGGCGACAACGCCGTGGGCGATGCCACCCTGCTTGAGTTGGCGCGCGTCTTCCACCAGCAGCGCGACAAACTGGCGCGCAGCCTCAAGGTGGCCTGGTGGCCCGGCCATTCGACCGGGCGCTACGGCGGTTCCACCTGGTATGCCGACAATTTCGGCCTCGACCTGGCGCGCCACTGCATCGCCCAGGTGGACATCGACTCGCCCGGCTGCCGCTGGGCTACAGAATATTATGACATCTCGTGGATGGCCGAAACAGAGGACTTCTGCATCGAAGCCATCCGCGACGCCACGGGCAAGCGCGCAAGCGGCGAACGCCCCCACCAGGCAGGCGACTACAGCTTCAATAACATCGGCCTGTCCGGCTTCTACATGCTGCTCTCGTCTATGTCGCCGGAACTGATCGAGGAGAAGGGCTACTATCCCACCGGCGGCTGCGGCGGCAATATCGCCTGGCACACGGAAAATGACCAATTGGAGATCGCCGACCAAGACAACCTCATGCGCGACCTGCGCGTCTACGTCGTCAGCCTGCTGCGCCTGCTCAATCGCCCGCTGCATCCCTTCGACTTTCGCCGTCTCGCCGCCGAATTTGCAGAAACGCTGGCGCAGTACGGCGCTGCGGCGGCAGATGTGGTAGACTTCAGCGATGCGACCGAGGCATTAGCCGCGCTGCAAGCCGAGCTGGACGCCTTTTATGCCGCGTTGCCCGCTTTGGCCGAACGAGACGTGAACGACCCGGCCGTACGCGCGGCCAACACGGTAATCCTGACGCTGGGGCGCACGCTGGTGCCCATTCACTTCACGCGGCACGGGCGCTTCCGCACCGAACCGGCGCTGCCCATCCCGCCGCTGCCGGACCTAGAGCCGGCGCTGACCTTGCCTGCGGCGCAAGGGCACGAGCGCCGGGTGATCGCCACCCACGTGCGTCGCGGCCTCAACCGTGTGGCGTGGGCCTTCGACGAGGCGGCGCAAACGTTGCGCCAGGCGCGCGCGACGGTGAAGCCGTAGGCAGCCGTCGATTTCAGCATCCACGCTCGCCCGCGCGAGCACAAATTCAGAAAGAGCCTATCCGATGACCGTGGAGCCGATGAACGCAGAGTCCATCCGCCGTCGCATTGACGAACACATTGACCAACACTTCGACGTGCATCTGGATGAGGTGCGGCGCGCCGTGCGCCAACCCTCGATCAGCGCCGACGGCACGGGCATGGCCGAGATGGCCGACCTACTGCTCGACATGATCCGCGAGGCCGGCGGCGAGGGCGAGCTTGTACCCACGCCCGGCTATCCCATCGTCTACGGCGAAATCCAGGTGGGCGCCCCCAAGACGCTGCTCGTGTATGGTATGTACGACGTGCAGCCCGTGGACGGCGAAAACTGGTCCGTGAACGACCCGTGGGGCGGCGAGGTAAAGAACGTGCCAGGCTTCGGCCCCTGCCTACTCAACCGCGGCGTCTTCAACAGCAAAGGCCCGCTGATCCACTTCTTCAACGCGCTGGAGAGCTTCCGCGCCGTCGGCGAGCCGTATCCGGTCAACATTAAGGTCATGATCGAGGGCGAAGAGGAATTAGGCAGCCCCAACATGCCCGGCTTCGTGGCGCAGAACCAGGAGCGGCTGGCCGCCGACTTCGCCCT
>JBBSBO010000678.1:0-2343 GCA_038251215.1 Caldilineales bacterium | reverse complement strand
TGTCCAAAATCATACCCCCCTAACCTGGGGGGGGGGCCCTCTTCTCCGCCCCCCCCCCCGCGGCGAGGGGGTATGCGGTTAGGGCGGCGACGAGGGCGCTAGAGCCAGTTCTGATCCTGCAGGAAGGAAGTCAGGCCCGGGATGGCAAAGCGTTTGCCCTGGTAGGCCTGATAGCCGTAATAGAGCAGCGCCGCCACAGCCATCAGATAGGCGATCGGGCCGAGGCAAAGCATGACCAGGCCGACCAGTCCGCCGATCAGCGGCACGATCTGAATGATGCCCGTCCCGATCAGGGCCGCAATCGTCAAGCCGACGAAGACGACGGTCAGCGCCAAACTCTGCACGGCATGGTAGCGCTGGAAGGGGCGCTGCTTGCCGCTGGCGCTGAGCAGCACGATGATGGGCATCACAGCCGGGATCAACACCTGCGTGCCATAGCAGAGCAGGGCGATCAGCCGGTCATCGCCGCTGGCGTTGGGATCCACGGCCACGTCGCGCATCAGCTCGCCGTGGCGCAGCGCGTCGGCGGCCTCGCCGGCTTGCTCGCGAGCCGCGCCGGCGGCGCGCTCGACGGGCGAAGGGCCGGTTGGCTGCGGTTCGGCCTGGCTGCCGGGATTGCCGGCGGGGTTGGGCTGCTCCCAACTTTCCTGGTTGTTCTCTTGGTTGAATTCGTCTGAACTCATAGTTTTCTCCCGATGATCGTCATCTTATGCTTGTCATTGCGTCCCGCAGTTGCCGTTGGGAGACCATTTTCTCCGCCGGCAACCGCGCCAATTGTTCGCTTGTACTGATCAGTACGCAGCCGGCGCGCAAAGGTTGCAGCAAGTACACGCTGGTTTGGGCGCAAATCCTGGCGTAAGGGCCGATCTCACAAAGCCAATATTTTGTGCCGTATCTTGACCATAACTCATGGCGGTGTTACAATTCGCCTCTATGCGTGTTCTGGCGATCTCTGATAAAGTCGAACCGATCCTCTACAGCGCGGGCATCTGCGGCCGGGTGGGCGCCGTTGATCTTATCGTCAGCTGCGGCGATCTGCCTTTCTACTATATCGAGTACGTCGTGAGCATGATCAACAAGGATTGCTACTATGTGTTCGGCAATCACGGCCGCGAGTTCGAGTATCAGGGCGGCGACTGGATGATGAAGAATGCGCCGCAGGGGGCGATCAACCTGCACATGCGCACGGTGTGCGAAGGGCCGCTGCTCTTGGCCGGGCTGGAGGGGTCGATCCGCTACAACGACGCCGCCAAGTTCCAGTACACCGAGAACGAAATGCTGTCCAACATCATGCGCTTGGCGCCCGGCTTGATGCGCAACCGCATCCGCCACGGGCGTTGGCTGGACGTGCTGGTGGCGCATTCGCCGCCGCTGGGCATCCATGATCAGCCGGACCTGCCGCACCGCGGCTTCGGCAGTTTTTTGACCTTTATGCGCTGGTTCAAGCCGCGCTATTTGCTGCACGGCCATATCCACCTCTATCGCCGCGACGTGACCACCGTCACCCGCTTCGAGGAGACCGAGGTGATCAACGTTTACCCGTATCGCATCTTGGATCTGGAGCCGGGCGAGCAACGATAGCGGAGCGAGCGGTCCCCGCGCTTTGGGCGCGGAATTGTACCTCCCCATGCTCTGCGCGTGGGCGTGTTCATAGAGAAGTTATGAGGAACTTATGCCTTTGAAATATCATCTCATCACGATGGGGTGCCCCAAGAATCAGGTGGACAGCGACGGCATGGAAATGTTGCTGCGCCAGGCCAACTATGTGGGCAGCGCCTCGCCGGAGGAGGCGGATGTGCTGATCGTCAACACCTGCGGCTTCCTGGAGGCGGCGAAGGAGGAATCGCTGGGCGTGCTGCGCGAGCTGGGCAAGCGCAAGCGCCGCAATCAGGTGTTGATCGCGGCGGGCTGCCTGGTGCAACGCGGCGGCGGCGATGTGCTGCGCCGCGTGCCCAAGGTCGACGGGCTGCTGGGCACGCGCCGTTGGATGGAGGTGCTGGAACTGGTGCAGCACGTGCGCGGCGGCCGCGCCGCGCGCAAGCTGGCGCAGTACGACCTGCTCGGCGAGGGCAAGGCCGCCGTGCCGGCGCTGCTCGGCGACCCGCTCCGGCCCTTCGACGCGCCCACGCCGCGTACGCCGGTGAGCGGCGGCAGCGCTTATCTGAAAATTTCGGACGGCTGCAACGCGCCCTGCGCCTTCTGCACCATCCCCAGCTTCAAGGGCAAGCTGCGCAGTCGCCCGTTCGAAGCGGTGGTCGACGAGGCGATCAGCTTGGCCGCGGCGGGGGCCAAGGAGCTGGTTGTCGTGGCGCAAGACACCACCGACTATGGCCGCGACCTGGG
>JBBSBO010000677.1:0-2346 GCA_038251215.1 Caldilineales bacterium | reverse complement strand
TCCCTGCGCGGGCGCGCCGGAGTGCTGGCAAAGCAAATGGCGGCGCGGGGGCTTGACGTCTGCGTGGGCCTTGAGCGCGAGCCCCCCGCGGCGCGCGCTGAGGTAAGCCGCTGCTTAAGCGATCACAGCGTGCTTGTTGTGGCGCTGGTTGCAGAAGCCGACCTCGATGATGGCGCATTTGTCGAAACGCTGAGTTACGCCAAGGCCCGTAGCAAGCTCGTGACCATCGCCACTGACGCCGCCAGTTTTCCAACCGGGCTCGGGCCGATCCTGCACGCGCCCGCCGATTGGTCGCCGAACTCGGCTGCGTTCGTGACCATGTGCGACACCGTCGCCGATCTTGCGCTAGAGCGAAACGATCCCAGGGCCGGGCCCGAGCCATCAGCCTTCACCGCGTCGGCGGAATACGCTGCCTACCAACGCCTGCAGGCCCGCGGGGGGCCCGCGGCGATGGTGGATTTTCTGCGCCGTTTTCCAGGGGGCATGTTTGACGATCACGTGCGCGCCGCGCTCGACGCGCTGACCCATCCCACCTACGCGCCGGAAGCGCAGCGCCTTTGGTGGCGCGCTTGGGGGCGAGGGCTGAGCACGCACGCAAGTGGAGAAACAGCAGACGCGGTTTGGCGCACGCGCGGGTGGGGTTTAGATATCCCGCGCGTGTTGCGTGAAAACGGTCGCGTAGCCGGGCTGGCGCTGGCTTTGGCGACGTTTGCGATCGCGGCGATGGTGATCTTGCCTGCCGCGCAAATGGGACTGACGCGTCCGGGCGGGGCGAACGCCCACGCTGTGGCGGCGGGCTCGCAATTGGCGCTTGCGCCCTCGCCAGCGCACGCCGTCCTCGCAGCGCCCGGCGGCCAACAAGAAAGCGGCGAACAAGAAATCCGCGCATCAGCGCAGGCGCCCCATGACCCTCCGCTTGATCTTGCCCGAACGCCTGGCGAGAGCGATCCCACGGCTGGCGCGCCAGCGCCGCAACCAAGCGTAACCGTCAACGGCGAAGCTGCAGCGGGGGTGCAGCAAGCCTCATTAAGCGAGGTGCGCACAGCTGCAGCGCCGCTTGAGCCCGCGCTGCCGGGCGCAGCGCAGACGCCCGCCGCGCCAAGTGTTGGTTTTGTCGCCTTTGATGCGGGGCAATTGGCGGGTGATGTGCAACTGGTTGTACAAAACGCCCGCCGCAATGAGGCGCGGGCCTTGGCGCTGGCTCTGGGGCGGGGAGGTGCGGGGAATGCAGCGCGGGTTGCTGGGCGAAGCAATGGCGGCGCTGGGGTTTATCGCGGCGAATGGTCGAACGGCGCCGCCAACGGCATCGGTCGGGCGGTGTGGAGCAACGGCGACACCTATGCCGGCTCGTGGCGAAACTCGAGACCGGAAGGTCTGGGCGTGCTCAGCATCAGAGGTGGGCTTCGTTACGAGGGTGAGTTTGCCGGTGGAGCGCCGAGCGGGCGTGGGGTCTACTGGAGCGCTGAGGGGCGCGCGCTGGATGGGCGCGCCGCCAGCGGGTTTGGCGGCGAGGCGCGCTGAGACCTGAGCGGTGGTTTTGTAGAACCCGTGCGGGTTTTTGTTGGAATCGCTATCGCCAGGGCCCACCCGCCTTGGTGGACACGATTGTCAGCGGGCCTCTAGCAAATATTGGAAGCGAGCCGGGGGCGGCAAAAACGTGAGACAGCGCGCGATGTCTTCGCGACCGACGCCCGATCGCACGTACCAAACAATGCGCTCATCGCGTCCGGGGGAAAGTAGACCAGCGGCGTCGGCGATTTGCAGGCGCGCGCACCCAGTTTGGGGATCTGTCATCTTGGCGGCGCGCCAACTCATCGCCAAGCATGCAGCGACTTTACACGGGACGTTGGGCAATCCCATTTGCGCGAACGCTGCAAGACGCGCCCAAGCCTGTGGCTGAACCGGCGCCAGGCGCACAGCCATTGCGGCTTGTTCGACGCTGCGTTGATAAAGCGCGCGATCTCCCGACGCGGCTTGGGCCTGAAGAGCATAGATCGCCGAGAGCGCCTCGGCGGCATCGGCGCGCCAAAGCGCGGGTCGGGCCCAGCTTTGTTCGATTGATTGCGCCGCGCCAGATAGCATCTGGGCGTGAAGCGGCTCTTCGACCGCGCGTGCGCTGGCGATAAGTTCAAGCGCTCCACGGGTTTTGGAGGCGGCTTCGAAAACGCAGGCGCTGAACGCCAGCGCCGCGCAGGTCACGATGAGAAGAGCAAAGCGCAACATGTCGCAAACACCGCCAGCGCACCGGCTCTAACATTGGACCCCGCACAACCAAAGCTGAAACCCGATGCCACCCCATCGAGGCCCGATTCTTGAACGCTGGGCGGGAAAGATCGCCCGCGCCTC
>JBBSBO010000676.1:0-2349 GCA_038251215.1 Caldilineales bacterium | reverse complement strand
GTGCCCCTGCGCCCGCCGGTGGAATTGGGGCCGGTCGCCGCACAATACGATCTCTTCATCAATGCGTCGAACCTTGACTTTGTCCCGCCGCTGGCCGCGCACAACGCCATGCTGGTCTACTTCCCCGCGGCGCCGCCCGTCGAGCTCATGCCGCGCCTGCGCCGCCGCGCCGGTCAGTGGATCGAGAGCTTCGCCCGCCTGCCGCGCGCGGTGGAGGGCGTCTACGGCAGCCAAGATATCCTGGGCGTACGCGCGCATGGCCTGGGCGCACGCGCGCGCTATGCGCTGCCCGCCTGCCCGCGACCCTACACCGTGCGCCTGTCGTTGGCGGCAGCGCACGCGGCGGTCGACGGCGCGGAGCTGCAGCGGGACGGCAGCCGGGTGAGTACGGTCGCGCTGCCCGCCGGCAACTTCGCCCGTGTGGAAGTGAACGTGCCCGCCGGAACCCATGAGCATACGCTGACGATTCAGGCGCGCGATGCCCGCGGGCGGGCGACGGAGGCGGACGCCCCCATCCTGCTCTACATGACGCCGCCGCAGTTGGACACCCCGCGTTTCCGCGCCTATCATCTCCTCTTCGAGCGGGCTTGGCCCGGCCTGGGCGTGCGCATGCAAAATGTTCTGCCCGTCAACCTGCGCGCCATCGCGGCAGGCTATGACCAGCTCTGGGCCAATTCACAGTACACGCAGCGCTGGATCGACGCCTACTGGCGCTTGCCCAGCACGGTCCTCTACCCGCCCGTCGACGTGGCGCAGTTTGCGCCGCACCATAAGCGCCGCATGATCCTGAGCGTGGGCCGCTTCTTTGCCGGCAACCACAACAAGAAGCACCTGCTCCTCATCCGCCAGTTCCGCAAGCTGGTGGACGGCGGCCTTACGGGCTGGGAGCTGCACCTGGCGGGCGGCAGCACGCCCGGCGCTATGCACCAGGCCTATCTGCACCGCGTGCAGTCCGCGGCCCTCGGCTATCCCATCCACGTGCATGTCGACCTGCCCTTCGCGCGTTTGGCCGAACTGTATGGGGCCGCGTCGATCTACTGGCACGCCGGCGGCTACGGCGAAGATGAGGCCAAGCAGCCCGCCAAGTTCGAGCATTTCGGTATCACCGCCGTGGAGGCGATGGCTGCCGGCTGCGCGCCCGTGTTGATCGGCCGCGGCGGCCTGACGGAGCTGGTTCGCCACGGGGAGGACGGCTTTCTGTGGTACACTACGGACGAACTGCGCGACTATACCCTGCGCCTGATCGCCGATGCAGGGCTGCGCAGTCGCATCGCCCAAGCCGCCATGTTGCGCAGCCGCACCTTCGACGTCGTCGCTTTCACGGCGGCCCTGGACCGTGCCCTGGCATTGCTCTTGAATGGATAGGCATGTCAAACCGCCTTGCCGCTTCCGCTGTTTCGGCCAACCGAATTGCAGAAAACATTACTGCGGATGTCGCTGCTGACATAGTTGTCGTCAACTATAATGGCGCGCGCCTGCTGCCCGGCTTGCTCGCCGCCCTCGCCGCGCAAACGCGGCGCGACTTCCGGTTGATCCTTGTGGACAACGGATCGGCGGACGGATCGGCGCAGATCGTCGAGCAGATCGCCGGCGGCTTGCCCTTCGCCGTGCAGGTGGTGCGCAACGCGGCCAACGCCGGTTTCGGGCTTGCCAGCAATCAGGGCTTGCGCCGCGGCGATGCCCCGTGGGTGGCTATGCTCAACAACGACACCCGCCCGGAGCCGGCTTGGCTGGAGCATCTGCTCGACGCCACGGACCAGGAGCCGCGGCTGGGCATGGTGGGCAGCAAGCTGCTGCGCATGCGCAACCCTGGGCAGATCGACTCGGCGGGCATTGCCGTGGATTGGGCGGGCATCGCCTGGGACTGGCGCGGCGGCGACCTGGACGACACGGGCGAGCGCGATCTCGCTGAGATCTTCGGCCCGTGCGGCGGCGCGGCGCTCTATGCCCGCGCCATGCTGGACGAGGTCGGCGCATTTGACGGTGACTTCTTCGCCTATCTGGAGGATGTGGACCTGGCCTGGCGCGCGCGCCTCGCCGGTTGGCGGGCGTACTTGCAGCCGCAGGCGCGCGCCTTGCACGCCCACTCCGCCACGCTGGGCGACGCTTCGCCGCGCAAACGCTTTTTGCTCGGTCGCAACAAGGTGTGGCTTTTGGTCAAGAACTACCCGAACCCGTGGTTTATGCGAAACTTGCCGCGCATCTTGGCGTATGACACCCTCGCCGTGGGCTACGGCATGGCGACGCGCGGGGACTTCGCCGCCTGGCGCGGGCGGTTGGCGGGCTGGCGCGGGCTGCCGCGCTGTCTGGCCAAGCGCCGCCGGATCCAGGCGCGCCCGCAGGATATCG
>JBBSBO010000675.1:0-2351 GCA_038251215.1 Caldilineales bacterium | reverse complement strand
GGCTGGCAGGCGGGCATTCTGCTGGCGCAACTGGCGCGGCTCGACGGGCAGATTGAACGGCGCATGCAGAATGCGCGCCGTCTGTACGCCTTCTTGGACGAGATTGACGGGCTGGACGCCATGCGCTGGGACCCGCGCTGCGAGGTGCATGCGCACCATCTATTTATGATGCGCTACCGCGCCGAGGGCTTTGGCGGGCTGGAGCGCGAGCGTTTTGTCGAGGCGCTGCGCGCCGAGGGCATCCCCTGTTCCACGGGCTACCCGATGCCGCTCTACCGCCAGCCGCCCTTGGATGCACGCGTCTCGCGCATCATGCCGTGCCCCGCAGCGGAACAGGCGTGCCGCGAGGCGATCTGGCTGACGCAGAACCTGCTCCTCGCCGAGCCGGAGGCGATGGACGACATCGCACGCGCCGTGCTCAAGATCCGCGAGTGGGCGCGGAAAAACAGCGGTTTGTTTTTGTCCTAGATGAAGCGCGGGCGCGCGATGCCGGCGGGGCCGTCACGCGGCGGCAGGCCGTAGCCTGCCAGCACCAGATCGCGGATCGCCAGCAGTTCGTCGCGACCCTGGGGCAGCAGCGTGCCCAGGAGCAGTTGCGGCATGTGGTTGGCGAGCCACTGCTCGACGAAGGGCGCGGGCACGTGCAGCCGCTTGCAGGGCCACACGATCAGGTCCGCGGTCAGTTGCGTGAGGTTGAAGTTGGCGAAGACGGAGACCGGCTGCTCATCATAGGTGTGGCGCGTGAGCGCGGCGAGGGTGGCGCCGCCTAGCAGCGCCTCGACCGTCATCACCGCTTCGCAGGCGTGGCGCGAATAGGCGTCCTCGCTACAGCCGGCGAGGCAGGCGGGCGCGAGAAAGACGTCCTCCGCCGTGGGGCGGGTGAAGAGCTTGTAGCCGGCATGGAAGTCCGGCACGCCGTCCACTGTCTGCACGAAAGCCAGGTTGAGGGGAACGCCCGTCACGGCGGCGTGATAGTGCAGCGCGTCCAGGAGGACGCGGTCGGCTAGCTCCTCTTGCTCGCCGCGCAGCAGGCCCAGCCCGCGATGGCGTGACAGCCGTTCGCCCAGGACGATCACGCGTTCGGCGCCGGTGGTTTCGGTCACGTGGCGGGCCGTGCGCACGAAGTTGAGCAGTTCGTTGGCGAAGTGATCGCCGTCCTGGTCCACGGCGACAAAGGCGCGCAGGCTGGGGTTTTGCAGCAGGCGCTGCATGCCCTGTTGCACGGCGGCGAACTTGCCGCGGTTGCGCGGCGCGAACACGGCCTCGGTGTGGAATTCGGACGCGACAAGGCGGGCGATGTCGGCGCCGATGCCAGGCCCATCGGCGCTGAGGCAGATGGCGACGGGGTCGGCGACCTCGCGCACAAACATGGTCACGGTCTCGCGCAGGAGTTGCGTACTCCACTCCCGGTCGGCGCCGGCGCCGAAGTAGACGGTGATGACTACGCCGGTTTCGTGTTCGAGGCTGTGGATCGCCCGGCTAATGGCGTTGGGGCTGAGGTCGAAGGACATGGCGGCGCTCCAGTCATGGCTGAGGAAGTGTATATAGGCGGCTCCGCATCTGGGCCGCGAGCAACTGTCCCGCCTGGAATTTTGGCGGAATCCGGCGCATCAAGCAAAATGAAGAGATGACGAAAAACGCAGACGGCAAGCGAGCCGGCGCTGTCCTCTTTGACATGGACGGGCTGATGCTCGACACGGAACGCATTTATGTGCGAGTGTGGCGGCAAGCGGCGCGCGACCTCGGCTTTGAGGCAGACGGTGCGCAGGGTCAGGCGTCGGGGCAGCCTGACGACGGCGACCTCTTCATTTCCTTTGTGGGGCTGAGCGTGGTCGAGGCGGAGCGCCGCCTGGCGCGGGTCGCGGGCAACGGCTTTTCGATCCTCGCCTTTCACGCGCGCTGGGAAGAGCTATGGCGGCAAAGCCTGGAGCGTGACGGCATCGCGCTGAAGCCCGGGCTGGAGGCGCTTTTGGATTGGCTGGACCGCCAGGGGACGCCGCGCGCGGTGGTCACCTCCACCGAGGCGCGCGAGGCCGCCGACACGCTCCAGAGCGCCGGCCTTGCCGCACGTTTTGGGACTGTGGTCAGCGGCGATCAGGTGTTGGAAGGCAAGCCGGCGCCGGATATCTTTCTGCTCGGCGCGCGGCGCGTGGGCGTGGAGCCGCAACGCTGTATCGTGCTGGAGGATTCGGAGGCGGGCGTGCGAGCGGCCCATGCTGCGGGGATGCGCGCCGTGATGGTCCCCGACCTCAAGCAGCCCTCACCGGAGGTGCGCGCGTTGGCGACGGCGGTCGTGCCCACGCTGCATGAGGCTTTGCCGCTGGTGCAGGCGTGGCTGGCGGACGGCGCGT
>JBBSBO010000674.1:0-2352 GCA_038251215.1 Caldilineales bacterium | reverse complement strand
CCGCATCCCGCATCCCTCACTGTATCTTGCAGCATAGCACGCGCCGGGCGGCGTATTCTTTGCGCGCGGGCAAACAGCGCGCCGCGCGTTAGCCGGCGGCGCGGCCGCACGGCAACGAATTGCAATTAGGCGGGTTGTGGAGGATGCAGCGAGGACCGAGGAACGAGGGATGCGGGATGCGGGATGCGGGATGCGGGGCGATGTCCGCGCCCGCGCTCAGTTCAGCGCGGAGGCGATGTCTTGCAGCGAGTCTTGGCTGCACACCAGCACGCGCTCGCGGCCGGTTTGCACGACGCCGGCGTTTTCCCACTGGCGCAGGATGCGGCTGACGCTGTAGAGCGTGGTGCCGCTGTACTCGGCGAGGTCCTCGCGCGAGAGCGGCACGTCGATGAGGATGCCCTCTTTGGTGTCCTGCCCCATATCGTTGGAGAGGCGCAGCAGGGCCTGGGCCACGCGCTGCTCCACCGGCTCGGTCAGCAGTTCCTGATAGCGCAGTTGCATCTCGACGTTGCGCAGGGTCATGATGCGCATGCCGTTGAAGGCGATGCGCGAATAGCGCTCCATCAGTTGCGCCAACACCTCGCCATACCACACCAGCGTGCGGCAGTCGTTGATCGCCTCGACCGACAGCGAATATTCAAAGCCGCTGAGCGCAGAGCGCAGCCCGAAAATATGCCCGGGGCGAGCATAACGCATCAACACCTGATGCCCGTCCGGCGTGACCTGGACGAGCTTGGCATGGCCGCAGATGAGGACGTGAAAGGCCAGCGCGGGGTCGCCCTGGCGCGAGATCAACTCGCCGGCGCCGTAGCGGCGCATCGACGCGGCCTCGCGCACATCCTGCAATTCACGTTCAGACAGGCCCTGGAATAGGCTGCTTTGGGCAAGGATTTGTAGGACGGGATCAATCATGGCACAACTTTTTGGCTAGTTTGGAGTGAGACTGAAAACAGTCTGCATTTATCTAGTCCCATCATGCCCCAAGTGCGCGCATCCGCCAAAATACGGGGGCGCGAATCCACATGAGGAGCCGGCCTCAATGCACCGGCGTCGCCGGCGCCTCCAAGTTGGCCGCGGCCGGCTTTTGCCACGGCCAACGCTGTTCGGTCTCCACGATCAGCGACCACATCAGGAAGACCCGGATCAAAATAAGCAGGCCGAGGATCAGCACGGCTTCCAGCGCGAACTCCATGACAATTGTGCGCAGAATGTCGGCGGCGACCAGCACCTCCAGCGAGAGCATCATGCCGCCGGCGACGTCCTTCTTGTAGCGCTCGGTCTGCACGCCATAGCGCCGCGCGTCGAGGATAGACGCGCCGTAGCGCACCGTCGCCGCGACGACCGTGATGATGATCAGGGCGGCGGCGAGGATCTCCAGCGCCAGTGCGCCGACGCCGACCCAATCCAGCACGATACTGCCAAGCGACCCAGGGGTTACGAGTGAGTGCAGCATGGAGGTTTCCGCCTATGGGTGGTTGCGTTGACAGCGCGTTGAACCGGATGTGAGCGACCTGCGACAGGCCGGTTAGCGCCCGTGACAGTGCTTGAACTTCTTGCCGCTGCCGCACGGGCAAAGGTCATTGCGCCCGGCGTGCGCCAGCGCGACCTGGAGCTGCTTCTCTTCCGCGGAGAGGATCTGCATGATCTCGGCGGGCGGGCGCTGTTGGCGCAGCAGGCCCGCCATGATGCGCATGGGCCGGTCGATATGGTTAAAGAACGCCTTGTAGCCCGCGCACAGATAGCTCAGTCCAGGCTCGCCGTCCGGCGTGTGCAGAAAGCGCTCCTTAGGGCAGCCGCCGTGACAGGCAAAGCGCACCTCGCACTCGCGGCAGAAGCGCGGCAGCGTGTCCGCCTTGTCCTGGCCGAACTTGCGCTGCTGCGGCGACGCCACTAGCTCGATCATGTGCGTGTCGCGGATGTTACCCAGCAGAAAGTCCGGCTCGACAAAGTGGTCGCAGGAATAAAGGTCGCCCGTATGTTCGATCGCCAGCGAATTGCCGCAGGTGGGCGCAAAGACGCAGAGGCTGTGCTGGCCGATCCAACTGCCCAGCGACACGTCGAAGATCTGCACATAGACGCGGCCCACGTCGCGCCGCACCCACTCGTCGAAAATGGCGTTGAGGAAGGCGCCATACTTCTCGCCCGTGATCGAGCGTTCGGTCACCTGCGTCCCCTGCTGGCGCAGGGTCGTGCCGTCGGCGTTGAGGCGCTCCACAATCGGGATGAACTGGATGAACTGCGTCTTCAGCTCGTCGCGGAAGAAGCGATACACTTCCAGCGGATGATCGCCGTTGGCGGCATGCACCGTACACAGGATATTGAACTCGACGCCGTGCTGCTTGAGGACGTCAT
>JBBSBO010000673.1:0-2356 GCA_038251215.1 Caldilineales bacterium | reverse complement strand
GAAGGATCCGTCCGAGGAAATACGCCCGCTCGACATCGGCCAGGCGGTCGCGCTGGTGGCGTTCTTCATCGCCTGCGAATGGGCTACAACGGCTGGCGCTTTCGCCGCGTTCATGACGGCGGCGGGCACCATCCTGCTGGTATCGCTGCTGCAGGAATCGCACCGCCTCGCGTTTCGCGACGAGCTGACCGGCCTGCCGAGCCGGCGCGCGCTGGACGAGCGGCTGCAGGGACTGGGCCCGGTGTACGCGATCGCGATGGTGGACGTGGACCATTTCAAGAATTTCAACGACACCCACGGCCACGACATCGGCGACCAGGTGTTGCGGCTGGTGAGCAGCCGTCTTGCGCAGGCGGCAGGCGGCGGCACCGCCTACCGCTACGGCGGCGAAGAGTTCTGCATATTGTTTCCCGACCTCAGGCTGGACGAGGCGCTGCCGCATGTCGAGACGCTGCGCGCCGAAATCGCCGCCTACCAGATGGCGGTGCGCAGGGACGACAGGCCCAAGGACCCCGAGGCCGGCACCCTGCTGCGCAGCCTGCGCTCGGCCGAGAAGACGCTGTCGGTGACCGTGAGCATAGGCGTCGCCGAGCCGGACGAGCCGCGCGCCACGCCCGCGGACGTGCTGCGCGCGGCGGACAAGGCGCTGTACCGGGCGAAGGACGGCGGGAGGAATCGGGTTAGTCGGTGAGTTGGAGCCTATACTCCCGCTCGAACAACGGTCCATGGCGATCCCATAGATTGAGGGATCAGTGAGTTGGGCGTAAATTATCGGCGCTAGACGAAGCTTCTCGATATCTCGCAAGACCTCCTCTTAAGTGACCTGCTTTCTCATTCCCTAGACACCCAAGGAGAAACCCAATATGCGCAGCGCTGCCTGGTACTCACAGTTTGCCAAAGCGGCCGCGCATTTCTGCGGCCGCCCACGTGTGTTCACGCTGGCTGTCGCGGTCATTGCCGTCTGGGTCGTCACCGGCCCGATGTTCAGCTTCAGCGATACGTGGCAGCTGGTCATCAACACCGGCACCACGATCATCACCTTCCTGATGGTTTTTCTGATCCAGAACACACAGAATCGGGACACTGAGGCAATCCAGATAAAGCTGGATGAGTTGATCCGGGCAACCAAGGGCGCACACAACGCCTTGCTCGATCTGGAGGAACTGGAGGAAGAGAATCTCGACGCTTTCAGGACAAAGTACCAGGCGCTGGCAGCTGCCGCGCGCGCCGAACTCGGTCAAGGAAACAAGGACACGGGAACACCGGAGCCATGATGCCTAACAGGCTGTTGAAAAAGGGGGCACGCCCCCTTTTAAATCCCCCAATTCCGGCCTGCCGAAATTCGCTTCCCTCTGAAGAGCTCTCGCGTGAACGCTTGAATTTGCGCGCGGGAAGCGAATTTCAACAGCCTGTTAGACAACATTGCCTGTACCGCTTATCCTGTGAAATTCATGCTGCATAATGCGCGACGAATGGCTCAATCTTCCCAACTCGAAAGTTCGAGGGTTGTATCTGTCAATTCTTCAGCGCAACCAACGTGTGCGCCATTCAAAAAGGAGAAAATGCATGCGCGCCATGCATAGAATTCTGCCGCTTTTCCTGTTGGCATCAATCGTCTCGATCGCCTGCCAGGCGCAGGTCCAGGTCAAGGAGATCACGACGCGTCCTGGCGTCACCGTCCGCTTCGTCTACGCCAAGGCGGACAATCCCGTCGCCAGCGCGGTCCTGTTCCAGGGCGGCAGCGGCAACATAGGGATCTTCCCCAATGGCTCGATGAACCGCGAGGCTTTTCTTTCGGGCGGCGCCAAGCGATTTACCCAGAACGGCGTGAGCGTCGCGATCCCGGACGTTCCGTCGGATAGAAGCCATATGAACAACGGCTTTCGCAACACGCCCGAGCACGCGCAGGACGCCGCCGCGCTGATCGCGTTTCTCAGGCAGCAGTCTAATGTGCCTGTGTGGGCGATCGGGACCAGCAATGGCTCGTTGTCGGCCGCGGCGGCGGCGGTCTACCTGAAGGAAAAAGGACCGGACGGCCTGGTCCTCACTTCCTCGGTCACCAAAGCCCCCGTTTCAGCGGCGCATCCGGTCACGCTGGCGGCGCTGAACGAAGTCAAGGTGCCGGTGCTGCTCGTGCATCACAAACATGACGGCTGCATGGTCTCGCCCTACGAGGCGATGCCGGCCCTGATCGCGGCATTCACATCCGCGCCCAAGGTCGAACTCATTTCCGAGGACGGCGGCACAGGTGGAGGCGTTTGCGGCCAAGGCAGCCATTCGTACGCGGGAATAGAAGCCGCCGTCACCAAGGACATAGTCGATTGGATCAAGCGCAATCAGCCGGCTCCCGCCCAGT
>JBBSBO010000672.1:0-2359 GCA_038251215.1 Caldilineales bacterium | reverse complement strand
CTCGTCACGCACGGCGAGCCGGAAGGGCTGGAGCTTTGGCAGCACGGCGCGCCCGCCATGACGTCGCCGGCGGCGTTGCGCTCCGCACTGGAGCAGACGCCGTCGGTCAAGCTCGCCTTTCTCAATGCCTGCCCGGCCGGCGTTAGTTCGGAACGTGCGCCTTTCCACAGCGTTGCCTCGCAGCTCTTGCAGGCGGGCCTGCCCGCGGTGATCGCCATGCAGGTCGAGATCCGCGATGATGCCGCCATTGCCTTCGCCGGCTCAGTCTACGAGGAGCTAGTCTCCGGCGCCTGTCCCGGTGCGATCGACGCCGCCGTCGCCCTGGCACGCGGCAGCCTCTACGCGCACAACCCCGGCGATTTCAGCTATGGCACGCCTGTATTGTGGCTCAATGCCGCAGACGGACGCATTTTCACCACAGCCGGCAACCCGCCCATGGGGCAAGAAACTCCGCCGCCGCCTCGCGAAGAATATGTGGCGATCAACGTCGAACAGCGTTGGCTAGGCCAAGTGGGGCAGACGGTTGACCTCTCGCGCTTGCCGCCCGACCTGCGCTTTGTGGCGCGCGACTGGGAGCGCACGCTGCGCGAGCTGCACAGCCTGCTGCATCAACTGCGTTATGTCCAGCTTCACGGCTCCGCCGCGGCCTATCAAGACAAGGCGAGGCAATACCAGGCCCAGAAAGCCGCCTTGCAGCGCCTCCACAGCTATCTCGACGAATTGCCGAAATAAAGCGACTGCCCTTCTCCCTCCACACCGCACGCACGCTGCGCATCGCCGCGGCGCTGTGGCGCTGCACGCTGCTCGGCGCGGCGTTTGCCGTGCTTAGCCTCTTGGCGCTGGTGCAGCTGCGCGCCGACCGGCAAGCCGGCGTTGGGCTGCCCGGCCTTTTGCCGCCCGCCCATCATGCACTCGCCAATCTGCCTTTTGCCGGCATTAACGTCGCCCTCGACCCATATGATGCAGCCGATCGCGCCCTCGCTTTGCAAGCGATCCAGGCGGACGGCTTTGGCTGGGTGCGCCAACGTTTTGACTGGGGCGCGCTGGAGCCGCAGCCGGGCGTCTTCGACTGGACACAGAGCGATGCCATTCTGCACAGCATCGACGCGGCGGGCCTCACGCCGATTGTCGTCCTCGACGGCAGCCCCGCCTGGGCTCGTGCTACGCAGGATACCGGCGCAGGCGACAACCCTCTGGCGCCGCCCGCCCGCGTCGAGGACTTCGCCCGCTTCACCGCAGCCTTTGCCCGCCGCTATGCCGCCGAAGTGCGCATCTACCAGTTGTGGGACGAGCCGAATATCGCGCCGCACTGGGGCAACCGCTGGATCGACCCAGTTGGCTATGCGCAATTGCTCAAGGCCGCGGCAACGGCCGTGCGCCAGGCCGATCCCGATGCGGTGATCCTTCTCGCCGCACTGGCGCCCACGGCGGATCGCGGACACCTAGCGCAGGACGAAGTCTACTTCTTGCAGCGACTCTACGCGGCAGGCGCGCAGCCCTACTTCGACGCCGTTGCAGTCCAGCCCTTCGGCTTCGGCTACGCGCCGGCGGACGCCCGGCAGCAGGCCGATGTCCTCAACTTCCAGCGCGCAGCGTGGGTGCGCCGCGCCATGCTCGCCGCGGGCGACGCGCAGACGCCCATGCTCGCCGTGCGCTTCGGCTGGAATCGCCGCCTCAATTCGCCTTGGGGAACCGTGACGCCCGACACGCAGGCCCTCTTCGCGCGCCAAGCCCTCGACCTTGCCTACACGCGTTGGCCCTGGCTCAGCGGCATGGGCTGGGCGATCTACCGTCCCGCCGCGCCGCCGAGCGACCCCGCCTGGGGCTTCAGCCTCAACCGCCAGGCCGCAGACGCGATCGGCGGTTGGGCGCGCACGCGACCGGAGCGCGCTGCGGTCGTCCTCGCCGTTCCCCCTGCCAGGCCGGATTGGGCGTGCTGGGCGCTGCTGTTGCTTGCCACGGCGCTCGGCGCGTGGCGGCTGCCGGCGGCAGCGCAGCGCCTGCCCTGGCACGGCTGGCGCAGATTCTATTGCGGCCAAACGCCGCCCGTGCGCACCGGCATCTGGCTGGCGCTGCTCGCAGCGTATTACCTGGCGGTGTGGCCGCCGTTGATTGTGTTGTTATGGGTCATCGCCGCGCTGCTGATCCTAGCCGAACCGCGCGCGGGCGTGTGGCCGGCGGCCGCGCTGCTGCCCTTTTACTTCCAGCACAAAGATATCGCATGGGGCCAACTGGCCTTCGCCGTGCCCCCCGCTCACGCCGCCGCGCTGTGCCTGCTGCCCGCCCTGCTCCTGCACGCGCGACGGACGCGACGACCCATCGACCGTTGGGACGCCCTGGCGCTGAGTTGGGCCGCACT
>JBBSBO010000671.1:0-2361 GCA_038251215.1 Caldilineales bacterium | reverse complement strand
GCTATCTGCGCGTGTCGGACGCGCCGGGCTGGGGCGTGGAGCTAAACGAGGCAGAGGCGCTCAAGCACCCCTACGGTGAAAAGAACTTTCTGCGTCTGTTTGAAGAAGGCTGGGAAACGCGCCGCCCGCCGGAAGAAGCGACCCCGGGCGCATAAATCCCGTTTGACCCTACGCACGCCCTCCGCTAGAATAGGCGACCTCACAGCGCGTTGAGTTGTGACGTCCCGCAGAATTCAGAGGAGGAACAGAAGATGCCCGACGGCTTCGACACCACCGCGGCCCGCAGCGAGGTCTACGCCCCGCTGCCGGAGACGCTTGCCCATGTCAACCTGCCCGATTACCTGGACGTGCGCGAGCAGGCCGCAGCCGACCCTGTCGCCTTTTGGGACGCGCAGGCCCGGCAACTGGTCGATTGGTACGCGCCCTATAGCCAGGTGGTGGACGCCGGCGACAAGCCTTTCTACAAGTGGTTCATCGGCGGCAAGATCAACATCGTCCATAACGCGCTCGACCGGCATATCCGCAACTGGCGCAAAAACAAGCTCGCCCTGATTTGGGAAGGCGAGGACGGCGATCAGCGCACCTTCAGCTACTTTAAGCTGTGGAGAGAGGTCAACCGCTTCGCCAACATCCTCAAGAGCATGGGCGTGCGCAAAGGCGACACCGTCACCATCTACATGGGGCGCGTGCCGGAGCTACCCATCGCCATGCTGGCTACGGCCAAGATCGGCGCCATCCACAGCGTCGTCTACGGCGGCTTCAGCTCCAAAGCGCTCTCCGACCGCATCGAAGACGCGCAAAGCAAGGTCGTCGTCACCTGTGACGGGGCTTGGCTGCGCGGCAAGACCGTCAACCTCAAGGAAATCACGGACGAGGCGATCCAGCACAGCCCCGTCGTGCAGCGCGTGGTCGTGCTGCGCCGCACCGGCCAAGAGATCAATATGGAGGCCGGGCGCGACTTCTGGTGGCACGAATTGGCCGCGCTGCCCATCGCCGGCCCCTACTGTGACACCGAACCGATGGACGCCGAGGACCCCCTCTTCATCCTCTACACCAGCGGCACCACAGGCAAGCCCAAGGGCCTGATGCACACCTGCGGCGGCTACCAGGTACACATCGCAGCCACACTCAAATATGCCTTCGACGTGCGCGAGGAGGACCGCTGGTGGTGCGCGGCGGACCCCGGCTGGATCACCGGGCACAGCTACATTGTCTATGCGCCGCTGATCCTGGGCCTCACCAGCTTTATGTATGAGGGCGCGCCCGGCTATCCCTACCCCGACCGCTGGTGGCAACTGGCGGAAAAGTACGGCGTGACTATCCTCTACACCGCGCCCACCGCCATCCGCAGCCTGATGCGCTTTGGCGACGCCTGGCCCGCGCGCCATGACCTGAGCAGCCTGCGCATTTTGGGTACGGTAGGCGAGCCGATCAACCCGGAAGCCTGGCGCTGGTACTACAACGTGATCGGCAAGCAGCGCTGCCCCGTAATCGACACCTGGTGGCAGACGGAAACGGGCGGCTTTATGATCACGCCGACGCCGGTCGTGCCCCTTAAACCCGGCAGCGCGACCCTGCCCTTCCCCGGCATCGAGGCGGACGTGGTCCACGAGGACGGCACCTCCTGCGCGCCCAACGAGGACGGCTATCTGGTGATCAAGCAGCCCTGGCCCGGCATGGCGCGCACCGTGTGGGGCGACCCGGACCGTTACCGCCAGACTTACTGGTCCGAGTTTGCCACACAGGGCTGGTACTTCACCGGCGACAGCGCCCGCCGCGACGAGGACGGCTACTTCTGGATCATCGGGCGCATGGACGACGTAATCAAGGTCAGCGGCTATCGCCTGGGCACGGCGGAGGTGGAGAGCGCGCTCGTCAGCCACCCCAGCGTGTCAGAAGCCGCGGTGATCGGCGTGCCCGACGAACTGCGCGGCAACGTGATCCACGCCTTTTGCATCCTCAACAGCGGGCAAACAGGCAGCACGGCGCTGGTGGACGCGCTCAAGAACCACGTGCGCCATGAAGTAGGGCCGATCGCCGTGCCCGCCGTGATCGAGATCGTGGAGTCGCTGCCCAAGACGCGCAGCGGCAAGATCATGCGCCGCCTGCTCAAGGCCAAAGTTATGGGCCAGCCCGTAGGCGATACCAGCACGCTGGAGGGCTAGGCGGCTATTCCGGCGCAGCAGAGAAGGCAGGCACGGGTCTTGCATCCGCTGCGTCTTGGGTGGTCGCGACGCCGTTCTCGCGGATATCCTGTATGAGCCATTCCATTTCCTTGATCTCGCGGCGTTGCGCCTCGATAATCCCATCGGCCAATTCGCGCACGCGCGGGTCTTCAATCCTGGCGCGCTCGCTGGTCAG
>JBBSBO010000670.1:0-2370 GCA_038251215.1 Caldilineales bacterium | reverse complement strand
CGCCGAGACCATTGATATGAGCATCGCCTTCCGCGCCAGCCGCTATGAGCGCGGCGACGAGGAAGAAGGCGACTACATCAACTGCCCGCTCAACCGCGAGGAATACGAGGCCTTCGTGGCCGCGCTGCTGGCCGCGCCGCGCATCGAGCTAAAGGAGTTCGAGCAGGAGTTGGAGCGCTACTTCGAGGGCTGCATGCCCGTCGAGGTCCTGGCCGCGCGCGACATCAAGGCGCTCGCCTTCGGGCCGATGCGCCCCGTCGGCCTGCGCAACCCCGCCACCGGTCGCCGCCCCCATGCCGTGGTGCAACTGCGCCAGGACAACGTCGCCGGCACGCTCTACAACATGGTCGGCTTCCAAACCAACATCCGCTGGGGCGCGCAGGAGGAGATCCTGCGCATGATTCCGGGGCTGGCGCAGGCCGAATTTGTGCGCCTGGGGCAGATGCACCGCAACACATTCATCAACAGTCCCACGCTGCTCCATCCCACGCTGCAATTCCGCGCCCGCCCGGAGCTGTTCTTCGCCGGGCAGATCACGGGGACGGAAGGCTATGTGGGCAGTACGCTGGGCGGGCTACTCGCCGGCATCAACTGTGCACGCCTGCTGAAGAATATGGAGCCGCTTACGCTGCCGCCGACGTCGATGAGCGGCGCGATCTTTCACTACATCACCCACGCCGAGCCGGCGGACTTCCAGCCGATGAAGGCCAACATGGGGCTGCTGCCGGAGCTGCCGGAGCATGTCCGCTCCAAGGCGGCGCGCTATGCCGCCTACGCCGCCCGCGCCCACGACGATCTGCGGTCGTATCTTCAGCAGATGGACTTTGCCCCGCTTGCCGTGGCAGCGCCGAACTACCCGGCGGCCTAGACCACCGACGCTACCGCAGAGAAAAACAAGAGCCGTCCCGAAGTGGGGACGGCTCTTGCATTCAGCAACTTGGTCGGCCCGAGGGCCAACGGCTGTCGAGTCTTACTTGACGGACTCGGCCAGCTTGCAGTCCTTCAGGTACGCGCCGTTGCCCTGGGCGTCGATGAAGGCGATCTGTACATCGTCGAAGTAGATGTTGGAGTTGAAGGCGCCGGGAGACTGGCCCTGCAACAGCACCATGATGTCCTGAGCGTCGCCCAAGTCAATCGTGTTAGACATTTCGGCCCACTCGCCGCGAACATAACCGTTGACATAGTACGCCATGTCGCCGGCCGCGCCGGGCTTGACGCCCATCGATGCCCAGTCGTAGTCCATGCCGTCGCCCATGTCGCCGCCGGTGTCATGGTCCCAGATCAAGTACTTGACCGTAACCATAGCCTTACCGCCCGCGTAGCCTTCCGGCACGGGGATGATCGGGCTGCCGAAACCGGCCGCATAGGGCTGGTTGCTGGCGATCTTGGCGGAATGCTGCGCGGTCTTCATGTTCTTCTCGGCATGCACATAGGTGTTGCCGGGGCCGACCGAACGCTCGCGCGAGAAGGTGACATTGCGCGCCTGGTAGTAGCCGCTGTCGATGGCGAAGGGAGCCCAACCGCCGAACCAATCGGTCCAGATGTCGGTGTTGGTCGTCAGGGACGCCCAGTCACCGCCGGCGTTGAAGTCGTTGCAGACGAACTCGGTACCGTAGAGCAACAGGCCGAAACCGAATTCGGTTGCAGTCTGACGGATGCCGCGGCCGGGTTTTTCCTGGGCGCGACCGCCGTCAGCGGCGTCAGCTTCCAGCGATTGCACAGGTAAGTCTGCAATAACCACCGGGTACACCAATTTCGTGTGCGAAATCGCGGGCGGCGCCAGACGCGGCCCCGTGATCGCAATCGGCGGCGGGTCGGCAGGGCCGGTTTGCGCCGAAGCTGCAGCTGCCGGAACCATAAGCATGGCAGCTATGAGTACTGCAATAATGAGACGACTACTGCGTGCTCGAGTCATGTGAAAGCTCCTTCTTAGACTCACGAATGATGAAAAGTAGATTGCCACAAAAAAACTGCTTCGCCGATGACAAATCTATGGTCAACCGGGCAAGCCCGGGTGTACCCTACATGAGGTGAATGACTTGCGCTGCCATCCTTACACTACTCATCTTACTGCATTACTTCTCAACGTACAACAAGTCAACATTGGCGTCTGTCAGGCGCTGCTGATACGTCTCATAGTCGCCGAAAAAGGCTCGCTCGTATTTCTGTTCGCCGGATTGGCCGGTAAACAGCCAGCGCTTGGTATAGTCCAGCGACACCAGGATGCCGGAGCGAACGTCGTGACAGGTATTGCCCTTATACACGGTCGTCCAGCCTCCGCTTTCCTCGATTTCCAACTCATGCGGGCCGCTGCACCACACCGCTACATGGCGCCCATCGTCAAGCGTATAGACATCCGTCGCGGGACCT
>JBBSBO010000669.1:0-2379 GCA_038251215.1 Caldilineales bacterium | reverse complement strand
GTGAAAGGGGATATGGCCGGTTTCGTCGCGCAGCGAGAGCAACGTTTGGACGCGCGGCGAGACGCGAACAGCCTCCTGAACGCACTGCACGGCTTGCGAAGTAGGGTCTTCGCCAAGTACGCCTACCAGCGTTTTGTAGCGGACGCTTGGTTCATCCGACGCTAGCAGCCTACCGAGCACCCTGTCTATTGTTAATCCGTCAGTTGCTCCTGCATCACTTATAGCCGGATAGGTGGTCATTGGCTTCGCTCCTCCTGCAGCTTAGCAGGGCATACCATCTAGGCGCTTCGACGCGCCTGAGTTAGAATCTATGATATAGAAGGATGGGCGTCCAAGCAAAGTATGCTGCGTCTGTGACAGCGGGGGGCAGTCGATGAACGCATATGACCATGAAACATATCTGTCGCCACTGACCTGGCGCTATGGCAGCCAGGAGATGCGCGGCCTGTGGAGCGAGGTCGAGAAGCGGCGTCTGCTGCGGCGCTTCTGGGTGGCGCTGGCGGAAGCGCAGTGGGAAGCCGGGCTGGTGAGCGAGGCGCAGGTGGCGGACTTGCAGGCGCACATGCATGATGTGGACATCGCCCGCGCCACCGAGATCGAGCGCGAGATTCGCCACGACTTGATGGCCGAAATCCGCACGTACGCCGAGCAATGTCCCGTAGGCGGTGCGATCATTCATCTGGGCGCGACGTCGATGGACGCGCTCGACAATGTGGACGCGCTGCGGCTGAAGCGCGGCCTGGGGCTGCTGATCGAGCGGCTGCGCGCGCTGCTGGAACGGCTGGCCGCGCGTATGGAGCAGGAGGCGGCGCGCCCCTGCATGGCCTTCACGCACATCCAGCCGGCGGAGCCGACCACGGTGGGCTATCGCCTGGCGCAGTATGGGCAGGACCTGCTGGCAGATCTGGAGGAGCTGCGTCGCGTACAGGCGGGCATTCGCGGCAAAGGGCTGAAGGGCGCGGTGGGCACGAGCGCCAGCTATACGCAGTTGCTGGCGGATTCGGGCTGGGCCGCGGCGGACCTGGAGGCGCGCGTGCTGGCGAAGTTGGAGTTGGAGGCATTTCCTGTTGCGACGCAGACTTATCCGCGCAAACAGGATTGGCTCGTGATCAACGCGCTGGCCGGACTGGCGGCGAGCCTGCACAAGTTCGCCTTTGACCTGCGCCTGTTGCAAAGCCCGCCTATCGGCGAGTGGAGCGAACCGTTCGGGGCCAAGCAGGTGGGGTCGAGCGCCATGCCCTTCAAGCGCAACCCGATTGCAGCGGAGAATGTGGACAGCCTGACGCGCCTAGTGGCGTCGCTGCCGCGCGTGGCCTGGGACAACGCCGCGCTGAGCTTGCTGGAGCGCACGCTGGACGACTCCGCCAACCGGCGCCTCTATTTGCCGGAAGCGTTTCTCTTGTGCGATGAAGTGCTGGCGCGCAGCCTGGCATTGATCGAGGGCTTGCAGGTTTGGGAGGGCGCGGTGGCGCGCAATTTGGACGCCTACGGCGTTTTCGCCGCCACCGAGCGCGTGCTGATGGAGGCGGTCAAGGCAGGCGGCGACCGGCAGGCGCTGCACGAGGTGATCCGCGAGCATAGCTTGACGGCCTGGGCGGCGCTGCAAGCGGGCCTGGGCAATCCGCTGCGCGAGCTATTGGCGGGCGAGGCGCGCCTAACCGCCTTGCTTGCGACGGAGCAGATCGCCGAGTTGCTGGACGCGCAGACGCATGTCGGCGACGCGGCGCAGCGTACGCGGCAGATGGCGCAGGCGATCCGCGCCGGGCTGGTCGCGGCATAGCTTGCCAACCACGCTCGTGGTTTTGAGCGATAAACTGAACGCAAACGGATGGAATGCCCATGCAACGCACGACCCGCTACATCATCACCTTTGATTCGGATTTCGCCGACCTGGCGTTGGAAGAACTGCTCGCCGCTGACCCGCAGGCGCGCGTCGAGGGGTCGCTGACCCCCGGCGTGGACTTGGTGCAGGGGCAGCGCTCATTCTCCAACGTTGCCGCGGCCTGGCGCAACTCCCCTCCGGCATTTCTGCGCCACGTCTGCCCCATTCACGCCGAGTTGGAGCTGCACGGGGAGACCGGCGACCTGGAGGCGCTTAACGCGGCGCTGACGGACGTGATCCTCGCGCAGGTGGAGGCCGGGCGCACCTTTTCGGTGCAGAGCCGCCTGCTGGCGGACACGACGTACAAGCCTTTCGACGTCAACAACCTGTTGGCGGCGACGGTCGCGGCAACCGGCGCGGCGACGCTGGACGTGCGCAATCCGCAGCAGGTGATCTCGGTCGTGTGCGCGGGGCCGGTGGCGGGCGGCGCGGGCAACGGGGCGGCGCTGCGCGGCTTCATCGGCATCTCCGCCGTGCAGGACAATATCTCCGATTGG
>JBBSBO010000668.1:0-2380 GCA_038251215.1 Caldilineales bacterium | reverse complement strand
GTGCAGGCCGAACCGTCCGCAACCGATGGCCTCATGTCCAGCCACGTGCGCTACAGCGCCTTCCAGGGCACGAGCTTGGGGCGCAACACGCCCATCGGACTGGCGCCCGAGTTGAACATGGTGTTGGAGCAGGAAGGTTTCGCCGGCTGGCGCAGCCAGGGCGGGTTAATGGTGAGCGGCGGCCTAGGCTCGCCCGCTATTCGCCGCCACTATGGCGCAGCGTCGCAGGATTTCCCCTTCCGGCGCATCGCTCTGGACGCCTTCACCGCCGGGCACGATCTGCTGTATCTCAACCACTTTGGCTCCAACGCGGCGGGGTCCGTCGCCGAGTCGGATGAGATCTGGGAAACCGAAAAGCACAATATCCAAGAGACGATCGGCTTCTTCCAAGAGCGCTATGTCAACGACCCGGAATTTGCGCAGCGCGTGGATCAATCCGTGCGCCGCATTGTGCGCCTGAAATTGAGCCTGTACGCGGCGGATTTGGCGCCGGCCTTGACCGAAACCGTCCCCGCTGATGCCGCCCCGACTGATGCCGCCCCGACTGAGGTCGCGCCGGCTGCGTCCGCCGGCAACGCCGCGGGTGAAGCTGCGCCGCCGGCTGAACCGGCCGAGCTGGCTCTCCCTCTCTCCGCTATCCTCGTGCAAGAGAGCGACCTGGCGGCGCTTAGCCCGGAAGCCCAGGCCGCGGCCCTGGCGCAAGTGGGACAGGTAGCGCGCGAGTCGATTTCCCTCCTCTACCCGGACCCCAGCAACGCCGGCGACGTGGTCTCGCGTGTGCCGCAGGCGGGCGAACAGCTCCTGGTCTTTACGGACAGCCGCCTGCTGCGCGATTGCGACGCGTGTATGACCGAGGCCGCCGTCGGGCCGGATGAGATCAGCCAGATCATCTTGCGCCTGTATGGTCCGGATGCGACCGGACAGATCGCCGCCGAGCAAATCAACAGCCGCACCTTTGCCGATCTGGATGAACTGCTGGACGCGGAGTTGCTCGACGCCGCGCTGCCGCCCGCACCCGAAACGGCGACGCCGGAGATCACCCCCCTGCCCACGCTCGAAGCCCCGACGGAAGCGACCGGCACCGAAGCGTTGCCCCCCGCCGCGCTCGGCGCGGGCGATGCCGTTGCCGATGCGGATCTGGACAAGAACGCCAAGACCGCCAAGCTGATCGACGACGCCGACTGGATCATCTTCGCCATGCTGGATGTCAATCCGGAGCAGTATGCGCACAGCGATGCCGTCAAGCGCTTCTTGCGCCAGCGCAGCGAAGATCTGGCGTCCAAAAATGTCGTGGTGCTGGCACTCAACGCGCCCTACTTCCTGGATGGGACGGAGATCAGCAAGCTCAACGCCTATTACGGGGTATACAGCAAGGCGCAGCCGTTTTTGGAGGGCGCCGTGCGCGCCTTGTTCCGCGCGTATACGCCCGAGGGCGCGCCGTCGGTGAGCGTGGCGGGCACGCGCTTTGCCGCACTGCCCGAGCGGCTCGCCCCGGACCCGGCGCGCCTGTTCGATCTGCGCGTGCTGGCCGCCGACGGCAGCGCCATCGCCGCGCCGAACCTGGAACAGGCGCCGCCGCCCGCCGTCGCCGTGGGCGACATGATCCGGCTGCAGGCGGGGCCGGTGTTCGACCTCAACGGCAACCCCATCGGCGACGGCAAAATTGTGGAATTCTTGCTCGCGTTTCAGGGCGACGAGTCCGCGCCTCGCGTCGAGATGGTGGCCGTACGCAATGGCATCGCCACACGCGATCTGTTGATGGAGCGCGGCGGCCTGCTGCAAGTGACGGCCCGCGCCGGCGCCGCCACAGCCGGCGAGGCGATAGCCCTCAGCGTGCAGGGCGAGCCGGCCGCAGCTGTTGCCGCGCCCGTGGCGGCGGAAACGACCGCAGCGCCTGCCGTAGCTGCGCCCACAGCCGTGAGCTTGGCCGCCGAACCGGCCGCGCCTGCTGCGGATCCGGGCGCCGCCCTGGCGGTGGTGGAAGTGCAGACGCCTGCGCCGGTCGGCCTCGCCTCGCTGATCATCGCCCTCTTGACGATTGTGGCGACGCTGAGCATGGTGCTGATCGCACTGGTGCGCGTGGCGCCGCGACGGACGCTGGTCCACAGTCTGCTGTGGGCCGTCAACTGCGGGCTGCTCGCCTATATCTTGTACGGGCTGGGGTTACTGCCGGGCGCGGCGTGGCTGCAAGCCAGCCTGCGCATTTGGGGGGCGGCGCTGGTGGTCTTCATCGCCATGCTGGCGCCGCTGCTGTGGCTGCAACTGCGCGCCGAGTGAGGCGCGGCGGCCTCTTGCGGGAAAGCACGAGCGGGAAAGCACGAGAAAAAAACTTCCGGGAAGCTCGCTGCTCCCCGGAAGTTCGACCGCTATGCAGTACCCC
>JBBSBO010000667.1:0-2380 GCA_038251215.1 Caldilineales bacterium | reverse complement strand
TCGTCCGCAGATGGAGCCGCGGCCCAGCCGCGCCATTCCCAAGCTGCCGCCGCGCACGCCGCGCGCGTAAGACCGCCTGGACGAGTTCGCCGCGAGTGTGCTGTGACAAATGACTGAGGATTGCATCAAAAGGCCGACCGTATGGTTGGCCTTTTGATTGGGCGCATTGTCGGCGCGACTGTGTTATCCGCCCCAGGTCCGCTTTTGCCCCCCTCGTGCTGTAAACGTCCTGCAAAAAAGTCGAACATCTGCACCTATCCGAAGCGCGCCCGGCGCTCTATCCTAGGGGCAGTTAGGCGGTTGGGCAATGCTGCTCAACCAATCCGGCGCTAGAGGCGGTAGTTTTACGATGCTCCTACGATCTTCCGTTGTGCAGCGTGCGGACACAGCAGTAGGCGAAGCATCGGTGCGACATAGGCGCTACATTGGTGTGGCGGCGGCTGGCCGGGCAGCGCCGGCCACGAATGCGGGCTATCCTTGCCAGTGGCTGTAGATGGACCACTGAGCAAATCCCGCAGAAGGAAGTACGACTTGCGCCGATATGAACCGACACTCTCAGCCGCTCCTATGCGTTGTTCACGAAGTATGGCCTTTGCGGCACAACTCCGCAGCGTTTGCGGATTGCCGGCCCACGCATCACACCTTACGACCTGGAGGCTCCCGCAATGAGTATACTTAAGAGGCGGCGCTTTGCCCTGCCGCTGCTCGCTGGCGATTCACCGAGCGGACGGCGCGGCCTGTCCTGTGTCATGGTCCTGCCCGCGTGCTGCAGGCTCAACTGGGTTGAGATTTCGCTGGCGGCGCTCTTGCTTGCGCTTGGCATGCTGAGCATGGGGCGCACAGCCTCCGCCAGTTCGCCGCTGGTGTCGCCATTGAACAGCGGTTCAGCCGTCTACTTGCCCATGATCAGCGCCAACACGCTGGCGGTCGCCAACCAGGCCTGCGACCTGAACGAGCAGGAGGAAGCGATCGCCCGCTTGATGACGGACGATTCCAAGCAGAAGCGCGCCATCTTACACTGCAATCCCCTACTCTCACGCGTGGCACGCGACCGGGCCAAAGACATGGCGACGCGCGCCTATTTCGACCATGTGAACCCGGACGGACATGGGCCTAACTATATGGTGCGCGAGGGCGGATTTCGCCTGCCCGAGTGGTATGACCGTTCGGACCGGGCCAACAATGTGGAATCGATTGGCGGCGGCTTCAAGATCGCCGATGCCATGTGGCAGGCCTGGCTCGGTTCAGAGTACCATCGCATTCATGTGCTTGGCTCGATCTCCTTCTATGCGGAGCAGGAGGAAATCGGCATCGGCTTCTATGAGGACCCCAACAGTCCCTACAATACCTACTGGGTGGTGATCACGGCGCCGACGGAAACCGAGCAGTAGGCCGCACCCGCGTAGCTTGACGGTACTCATCCACGGGGGGCGTGTCCAGACAAGACCACGCCGCCCAGGCCAGAGAGGAACCCGCCCGGGTTCCTCTTTGCGCGTCCAGGCAGGGATCTTCTACGAAACGGCAGGTTCCCTCGACGGTGGGCGCGCTCCGTTCGCGCTTCGCTTCCCTCTGAGTGTGGTCGTGTGCGTAGGCTAGGGTAAAATGTCCTGGAATATCGCCGCGCACCGTCAAGGCATCGATGACGCGTGGCAAGCACATGGTTCGAGGATTGCGCGAAGGGGAATCGGATTGGCTGAAATCACCACGTGGGAGGAGTTTCGCCGCAGCCGTCATCTGCGCCGCAGGCCGCTGGTTGTGGCGCATCGCGGCGTGCGTGCGGTGCTGCCGGAAAATACGCTGGCCTCATTCGCCCTGGCTTTGGAGCAGGGGGCCGATGTGTTGGAGACGGACTTGCGCTTTACGCAGGACGGCGAGATTGTGCTCTTCCACGATGCGACCCTAGAGCGCACGACTGAGGGCGCCGGGCCGCTGCGCGATCATACGCTGGCGGAGATTAAGCGCCTGCGCACCTGGACGCCGGCGCGCCGGCTGGACGCGCACGCGGTTCCCACCCTACTCGAACTCCTGCAGATGACGCAGGCGCGCACGCCGCTGCTGTTGGAACTGAAGGACCCGCTCTTCGCCGACGCCGGCTACGCGCGCAAACTCGTGGATCTGCTGGTGGCGTATGATGTGACGGACCGCTGCGCGGTCGTGTCGTTCCATTCGGAGTTCGTCGCCTCGGTGAAGCGCATCTGCCCGACGATTCCGACCGGCCATATCACGGCCAATAACCCGCGCCCGCTGCCGGATACGGATCTATTGGGGCCTTTCTGGCCTCTGCTTTTTGCCAACCCGCTGTATGTGGCGCAGGCGCATCGCATGGGCAGCATCGTGGCGCCGCTGGACACACAGCCGCAGCGGCGCATGGCCTATTATC
>JBBSBO010000666.1:0-2392 GCA_038251215.1 Caldilineales bacterium | reverse complement strand
TGAGCGGCCTCAATGCGGCTTTGCGCCACCGCCAACTGCTCCGGCGTCGCCCCCTGCTCCACGAGGTTGAGCTTGGCTTTGGCCGCTTCCCCCGCGGCGGTCATCTGTTGCAAGGTCATCGCCTCGGGCAAGGCGGCGATGTTGGGATCGCCGCGCACCAGGTTATAGGCAGCCTGCGCCTGGCTCACGCCGGCCTGGGCGATGCTCGCTTCCGCCTGCGCGGCCTCCAGCTCCGGCGCGGTGGGGTGAGCAACCAGCTCGGCGTACTCCTTCCCGGCGATGTCTGCCCCGGTTTGAGCAAGGTCAATGGCGGACTGCGCCTCCAGCATTTGGCCCGCGGCCTGAGCTACCATCGCCTCGGCCGCGGCCACTTGCGCCTGCGCGCCGGCGATTTCAGCAGTGGAGGCCCCGGCGCGCAGCTTATCCAGTGCGGCCTGCGCTTCCGTCACCTGCGCCGCGGCCATCGCCACTTCGCTCTGCATGACGGCGCCGTCCAGATCCAGCAAAAGGTCGCCGGCCTCCACCCAGTCGCCCTCCTGCACGTAAATCCGCCCAACGAGGCCGCTGTTGGGCGTGCTGAGGCCGGCCCACACGCGCGGCTGCAGCTTGCCGGAGGCCCAGATCACGTTGGCGAGGTCTTCGGCCTGGGCCGCGGCCTCCGGCGTGGCGTCCGACTCTTGCGCGCCCGGCGCGAGCAAAGCCGCGTAGAGCAGCCAGCCGATCACCGCCACGGCAATTACGACGACCCCAATCAGTAGTGTTCGCTTCATCACAACGGCTCCCGTCAAGGGGGTGGAACGGCGAAAATGAGGAGCAGGCGCCGCCTACTCATAGCGCAGGGCCTCCACCGGCTGCAAGCGGCCGGCGCGCCAGGCCGGATAGATGCCGCCAAGCAGACCCAAGAGCAGCGCCAGCCCGATCGCCAGGGCAAAGGTCTGCACGGACCATTTGGCGTGCATCAGCCCGCCGAAGATCGGGATATAGAGCATCAGCGTCGTCAGGATTACGCCCAGGGCCGACCCCAGCAAGGCTGCCACCAGGCAAAGGTAGAGGCTTTCCTGCATGATCTGGCTGAGGATACGCCGCCGCCGCCAGCCCACGGCGCGCAGCGTGCCGATCTCACGCGTACGCTCATAGATCGACATGATCATGGTGTTGGCGACGACCACGCCGCCCACAATCATGGCTAACAGGCGGATGGCGTTGGTCATGGCGCGCGTCGACTCGATGTCGTTCGTGCTCTCCGCGAACTCGCTGCCGAGGCTGGCACGCGCTTCGCTAAAGCGCCGGTTGATGACGTCGACCACAGCTTGCGCCTGGCCCGGCTCTTTGACGTCGACGAAAATAAACGTCACCACGCGCGGGCGGCCCAACAGCCGCTGCGCCTCGCGCAAAGCCAACACGCCGCCGCTGTCTTCATAGGCGTTGCCCGTTTCCGAGATGCCCACAACCTTATACCGGTTCTCGTTGATGTCGAAAGTGTCGCCCACCGCCACCTTATAGGTGTCCGCTGCGATGCGGCCCAGCACGATCTCGTTGGGGCGCTGTACGCGCCGCCCTTCGCTCAGCTTGTAGTGGTCCATCGCCGGCGTATTGGGGTCCAAGCCGGAGACGAGGAAGAAGGGCAATGAGTCCGACATGATAAAGCCCAGCACAAAGGGGCTGGCTGACTTCACCTGCGGCATGCCCTGGATCACGCGCGCCACGCGTTCGTCCAGGCTGCTCAAGCTCATGTCGGCGACGTCGCGCTGCATGACCGTAATGCTGCCTGCGCCGCCGCTGCCCGCCAAACCGTCGAGTTGAGCGATCATGCCCTCGATGATGCCGCCCAACATCACCAGCGTCGCCACGCCGATGCCAATGCCGGAGGCCGAGATCAGCGTGCGCGTGCGCCGCCGCCACAGGTTGCGAAAGCCCTGGCTGCCCACCCGCGTCAAGATGCCCTGCGCCTCGCCGCCGCTGCCGCCTTCATAGCGCAGCGCCTCCACCGGCTGGAGGTTGGCCGCGGTCCACGCCGGGAAGAGGCCGCCCACGACGCCCAAACCGAGCGCCGTCGCCATACCCTGCACAAAGATGCCCGGCGTGAAAGCCCCCGCCAAAAACGCGCCCACGCCTGGAATTTGTCCGGCCATCCAGGCCAGCGCCGCGCCCAGCCCCAGCCCCAGCACGCCGCCCACTAGGCTGAGGCCGACCGACTCGCCCAGGATCATGCGCAGCACGCGGCCGCGGCTCCAGCCCACGGCGCGCAGCGTGCCGATCTCGCGCGTGCGCTCCTTCACGCTCATCACCATGGCGCTCATCATGCCCAGCCCGCCGATCAGGATGGCGATGGCGGCGATGCTCCAGGCGAAGCCCTGCAAGATGCCCGTCCACTGCTCGCCGCCCGCGTAGT
>JBBSBO010000665.1:0-2393 GCA_038251215.1 Caldilineales bacterium | reverse complement strand
GAGCCGGAGGAAGCCGCCACGTACGCGCTAGCCTACTTCCTGCCCGACCAAGAGCCGGCGAGCGAAGATCGTCTGGTGATGCGCGGCCGGCAAGGCGAAGAATGGCCCTGGTAACGCAAGCTATGCGCCGCTACGCGAGGCCGGCCTCGTCCACGTCCTCACGGCGGCCAAAGAGCGCGTAGCCGGCGGTGGCGTCCTGGTCGCCCGTGCCCGGCTTCAGCACGTAGCCCGTGGCGGCAAACAGGCGCGTGTGCGGGGAGTGGCGGCGAATCGTCAGGAAATCGCCCCAGCGGTTCTGCGACGGTCCGCGCCCGCCCTGCATGGCGACCGTGTCCTGCCGCCGGCGCGTGAGCAGGCTCAGCGCGTGGCTGGGGTAGCGCGCCGCGCCGCCGATGCTGTATGAGCAGCCCACCTCGCGCCGCGCGTTGGTCGCCAGCGCCGGGTAGGCCGCGGCCATCTCCGGGTCCCAAATGTTCAGGTTATTGAGCAACCGCAGGTTGAGCGCGTTGATGCGCGCGATCTGGATGTAGGGCTGCGGACGCTGGTTGGCCCCGCCGCGATCCGCGCTCCAGGCGAAGTAGAGGATGTTGCCCGCCTTGGTCCCGCCCAGCACGCGCGGGTCCACGCGCCCCAGCCAGTTATAGCCGTCGGGCGTAGCGGACTGATAGCCGTTGCCGCCTGCCCACGTCGCCACGGACACGTCGAAAAAGGCGGCCTCCTCCTCTTCCTCTTCCCAGGTGTAGATGCGCAGGCTGCTCGTGCTTTGGTGCGTGGCCCAATAGGCGCGCGTGCCGCAGTGCTGCGCCATGCGAAAGTTGAAGTTGCGGTCGGACGCGACGACCTGCCCCTGGACGTCGCCTTGGCGGATGCCCTCCAGCGGCAGGCGCAGCAGCAGGCTGCGATCCCACTCGAAGTCGGCAAACGTGCCTTGCGCCCGGCGAAAAGCGTTGACGCTGAGGTAGAGCATGTTGCGCCCGACGGCCAAGTCGGGAAAGTCCAAGAAGAGATCCGGCAAGCCCAGGTTGGCGGAGGCGATGTCCAGCGTCCACCAATTGCCCCGGCGCACGTCTTCCGTGCGCGCAAAGGCCAGCCGCTCGATGTTCTTGCCCGTGCTGTCCACCATGTATTGCAGCAGCCACACAAACGTGTCGATCTGCGGGATGTAGTGGACGACCTGGTCGCAGCAAAAGCGCATGCCCGGCGGGTCGGGAAAGGCCGTGGCGGGGTCCACATACTGGAAAGTGCGCCCGCCGTCCAGCGAGACGGCGGCGAACCAGTTGCCGCTGTAGAAGACGACATCCTCATGCACCGCCACGCTCGGCTCGCACACCTGCGAGGCCGCGCTGTGGTCGGCAGCGGAGTCCAACTCGGTCAGGCGCGCGATCACCAGGTCATCCGCCTGTGGCCCGCTGGGCGCAGAAGGCGCGGGCTTGGCAGGCGGCCTCGCATAGCGCAGAGCGTCGGTGGGCGCAGGGTCCGCCACATCGACGCCGGGCGTCACCAGCGGGATATAGCGGCGCGAAGGCACGGCGGCCGCGCGCGCGGCGGGCAGCGCCTGCGGCCGGTACTCGATCGCGACCTCTTCCTGGGCGGGCGGCTGAAACTCGCCGGCAAGCGTCTCGCCGGCAGGAGCGGGCAACTCGTAGGCGCTGGGCATGGTTCTTCTCCTGGGGTGGGAAAAGGGGGCATTTCAGAATGCAAGAAAAAATCCACCGCAGAGGACGCATAGGAAAATGTTGTTGGCGGTTCTCTGCGTCCTCTGCGCCCTCTGCGGTAGGCTGTTTGCAATTGAACTGCCGCCAAGTTACGCGGTGCGGTGCGGCGTGTCCAGCGGCGGCTCGCTGTCGGATTGGCTCACGTCGATCGGCGGCGTATCCTCCAGGTCCTCTTTGAACGGGCCGGGCGGAATAATGGGCACGAAGGTGCGCGGTTCCGGCGGCGCCTCCGAGGCCGGGTGCGAGGGCGGCCACGACTCATATTCCAGCTGGATGGGCGGGTCCGACGAGATATTGGCCGGGTTGCTTTCGACCGTGCCCGCAGTCGGCGGCTGCTTGCGCTGGATGGGTTCGCCCTCATCCAGATCTTTGCGCCGGGGATCGTTCTCCGGTTTCGGCTCCTCGTGACTCTCGCGGCGGGCCTTATCTTTATCCTCGTTCATGGCGTCTTCCTTTCGCTCCTTTGGGGCGAGCCTCATTGCCCGCGCTGTACAGAACAGTACACGAGCAGTATAGATCGCCCTGCATCGCCGTGTAGGTGATTTAGGCCACAACTGGGTTACAACTTCGGTCACGACTTCGGTCACAACTCCGGTCACAACTCGGCCAACACCTCGCCCATGTGCGCCGTGTCATAGCCGCCCATGGCCTGTACCATCTGCCTGAAGGCCGCATCCG
>JBBSBO010000664.1:0-2397 GCA_038251215.1 Caldilineales bacterium | reverse complement strand
TCACTTTAGAAGGAAAAATCGTTGACACGCTGCCCAACGCAATGTTTCGCGTTGAGTTGGAAAACGGCCATACCGTCCTAGCTTATCTCTCGGGCAAGATGCGCAAGTATTATATCCGCGTGCTGCTGGGGGACAAGGTGAAGGTCGAGATGAGCCCGTATGACCTGACCCGCGGTCGCATCACCTACCGCTACCGCAACTAAACGCCGCACGATACGCCGCGCTTTTCGCTTTTCCCCGGCGAGGGGCTTTACGTCGCCAGGCCCCGCGCTTTACGCGCTGTGTGTATCCGGGCTGTGCGTATCCTGGTATCGCTTGACGGCCTCTTCCGCCACCGCGCGCTCCGCCGCATAGGTGAGCCGGGCGGCGGCTTGGGCCAGCGGCGCCCACACCGGTATGAAGTCCGCCTCGTCCTTCTTCGAACGCGCCAGAGTTTCTTCTCCCGTTATACGCATTAAAAAATAGTGCTCGCTGCGGCGGTAATGGACGCCGTCGTAGTCGAACTCGACGACGCGCTCGCCCAGGTCGGCGACGATTTCCAGCGCCGCCAGCCCGGTTTCTTCGCTCACCTCGCGCAGCGCCGTATCCTCCGCTTCCTCGCCCAGCTCGATGTGGCCCTTGGGCAGCCGCACCTCGTCCCGCGTGGGACGGTCCAGCAACAACATGTCGCCCCGGTCGATCACCACGCCGCCCGCGGCCGAATATCGGCGAATCTTCACGTCCCGCTCCTGTTTCCTGGCATCCTGGTATGGTTCGTTCTAGGCCGATTTCTCCGGCGCAGTTTTCAGCATCGGCGGCGACGCAGGCTCCGGCATTGGCTCCGGCATCGCTTGCGGCACAACAAAGAGCTGCTCCGCCAGCCGGCGCCCCAGCACCTGCGTCGACGCGCCGCCGTTGTGCGCGTGGGGCTGTGCCACCAGCTCTAGCGTCACCGGCCCGTCGAACGGGGCCAGCTCCACCAACTTGACGGTGCGCCCCGGCGTCAACTCCAGCCCGCTCAGATAGCGCAGCACGCCGGCATCGTGGATGCCCACGCGGCGCAGCAGCCCGCTCTGCCCCGGCTGCATGGTTACCAGCGCGGCCAGCTCTTCTTGCGGCAGCGCGCCGTCGGGGGCGGGGATGGGGTCGCCATGCGGGCAGTGCGTGGGGTGCCCGCACAGCCGCTCCATGCGCTCCTCGAAGTTGGGGCTGATGGCGTGCTCCAGGCGATGCGCCTCGGCGTCCACCTGGTCCCAGGTATAGCCCATCACCTTGATCAGAAAGACTTCCAGCAGGCGATGGCGGCGAATCAGTTGCAGCGCCGCCAGCCGGCCCTGCTGCGTAAGCGTGATGCCGTCCGTGTTGGAGCGCTCGACAAAGCTGGAGTCTTGCAGCCGCTTCAACATGCTGCTGGCAGCCGCGGCGCTGACGAGCATCCGATCCGCCAGCGCGCCGGTGGTCACCTTGTCATCGTGTTGGGCAAGGTGATAGATGGCTGCCAAGTAGTCCAACATGCCGTCAGTTGTCAGGCCGCAGAATGTGCGCATCGTGTACCTGTGAACACTGGGTGCGAATGGCGGTCGATCCGGCTGGACCGGCGAGTTGCAAGCGTGATTTTTATCAAACGCGTCAGAATAATTGTCTGTGATTATACGAACAAGGGGGCGGGCTGTCAATCTTAGCCCAGGGCGCGGGTGTAATGGGGCTGGAACAACTGCGGTGGATTTTTGAAAATACGTCCCCAGGCGCTGGTGAGGGCGAGGCGGGGCGTGGTACAATCAGCGGCATGACTGACTCGCCTGAACCTATGCCCAATTCTACGCCTGACTCAATGTCCGACCCTACGCCCGAAGCCGCCGGCCTCAAGGCGGAGCGGGGCGCCTCGGATGAAATGCAACTCTTGCAGGAGGGCTGCCGCGCGCTGGGCCTGCCGTTGAGCGCGCAGCAGGTCGCCCAGTTCCAGTTATACTATCACGAACTCGTGCGCTGGAACGAGAAGTTCAACCTCACCGCCATCACCGGCCATGCCGAGGTGCAGACCAAGCACTTCCTCGATTCGCTGGCTGCGCTGCCGCTCGTGGCGCAAGAGTTGGGTGAAACCTTGCCGCCTACGCGCCCGTTGCACTTGGTCGACGTCGGCTCCGGCGCAGGCTTTCCCGGTATTCCGCTCAAGATCGCGGCGCCGCGCCTGAAGGTGACGCTGATGGACGGCACGGGCAAGAAGGTGCGCTTTCTCAACGAACTGATGGCGGCGCTGGAGCTGAAGAACACAAGCGTGGTGCATGGCCGTGCCGAGGAGCTGGGCCGCGTGCCCGCGCACCGCGGACAATACGACTTGGTGGCGGCGCGAGCGGTGGCGCCGCTCAACACGCTGGTGGAGTATCTGCTGCCGCTGGTGCGGCGCGGCGGGCTGGCGGT
>JBBSBO010000663.1:0-2399 GCA_038251215.1 Caldilineales bacterium | reverse complement strand
GCCCGCCGAGATAACCGGCGACGGCCCAACCGCGCAGGAATTCTTTGCCGGAATGGTCAAAAACCAGGTTTGAAGTCTTACCGAGACCTTTCCAGCGTGACTGGGATCGCGCGCCCCGACTTCGTGCAATCCTGACCAAGATTGATTATCTAGAGCAAGACAGTTTCCGGAGCGATAGGCTTGGACGGCAAACGCATTCTTCTGATCGTCGGTGGCGGCATAGCGGCTTACAAGTCGCTGGAGCTGATCCGCCTGCTTGCCAAGGATGATATTGCGAGCCGCGTGATTCTGACCAAAGCGGGCGCGGAATTCGTGACGCCGCTGTCTGTCGGCTCGCTATCGGGCGACAAGGTTTATCAGGAACTCTTCAGCCTCACCGACGAAGCGGAGATGGGTCATATCGAGCTGTCGCGCTCGGCCGATCTCGTCGTCGTGTGTCCTGCAACAGCAGACCTGATGGCGAAAGCTGCGAACGGTCTTGCGAATGATCTTGCCTCCACCACGCTTCTCGCCACCGACAAACCCGTCCTAATGGTTCCGGCAATGAATGTGCGGATGTGGGAGCACCCGGCAACCAGGCGCAATGTCGCCCAGCTGCAGGCTGATGGCGTCACGGTGATGATGCCCGACGTTGGCCCAATGGCATGCGGAGAGTTTGGTGCGGGGCGTCTGCCAGAGCCCGAGCGCATCGTGAGAGAAGTGCGGCGTATGCTTGCGGGTCCAGCAGGCTATGGTCCACTGGCAGGATTCCGCGCGGTGATCACCGCCGGGCCGACGCGCGAGCCACTCGATCCTGTAAGGTTCATTTCCAATCACTCTTCGGGCAAACAGGGCTATGCGATCGCCGAAGCGCTGGCGCGTCTTGGCGCCGATGTGCGGCTGGTGACCGGCCCAACGCAATTGCCAATTCCCGACGGCGTGACAGCCGTGCGCGTCGAAACCGCGGTCGAGATGAACGACGCGGCAAAGGCCAATCTCCCCGCCGATATCTTTGTGGGCGTTGCAGCGGTTGCTGACTGGCGGCCTGCTGCGCGCGCGCAGGGTAAGCTGAAACTGAAGGGCGGTGCAGAAGACAGGGTCGCACTGCAGCTGGTCGAGAACCCGGACATCCTCAAATCCATCGGCACGCGGAAGAAAGATCGTCCGCGACTGGTGGTCGGTTTTGCAGCAGAGACTAGCGACGTCGAAAAGCATGCCAAGGCCAAGCTAACCCGCAAGGGTTGCGACTGGGTGATCGCCAATGATGTCTCTGGCGACGTGATGGGCGGAGCAGACAACGAAGTGCTGCTGATCTCGAAAGCTGGCACGGAACGCTGGCCGCGCATGAGCAAGGCCGAAGTGGCCCTGAAACTAGCCGAGCGGATCGCGGACAATTTCCACGACCCGGAAACAAGCGCGGCGGAATAGCGCGGGGCTTGCCGGTGGCCTCGCAGCGGCCCAACCCCTAGATCGCATGCATGATCCGCCACATCGTCTTTTTTACGCTGAAAGACCCGCGCGAGGCGCTGGATATCATCACGCATCTGAAGCGCTTGGGGACAATACCGGGTTCGACGCTGTTCGAGGTTACCCAGAATGGCAAAGCGGACCTGTTCGGCAACGAGATCGACATTGTGGTCTATGCCGAGTTCCCGGACATTGAGGCGCTGCACGCTTACAAGAAGCATCCGACATATATGGACGTGACCAACACCGTCCGGCCGCGTCGCGAACAGCGCTTTGCGGCGGACGTAGAAGCCTAACCTTTCGGCTCAACCGCGCCCCATCCACAACTTGTCATCCCGGAAGTGCGCAGCACTATCCCGGACCCATTCCTCAGAGCACGCACACGCGGTTAAATGGATCCTGGCTCTGCGCGACTTCGTCGCTACGGCCGGGAAGACAACTGGAGCTATCAATGACCGTCACTGTCCGCGTTGCGCCGCTGCCGCACTTTGAAGGGCTCGCCCTGCCCGCTTATGAGACGGCAGATGCCGCGGGCATGGACCTTCGCGCCGCTGTGCCGGATGGCGAGCCGATGACGCTGAAGCCGGGCGAGCGGGCGATGGTTCCGACGGGTCTCACCATCGCACTACCGCCGCAACATGAAGCGCAGGTGCGGCCGCGTTCGGGTCTGGCGGCCAAACATGGCGTTACTTGCCTCAACTCGCCTGGCACGATCGATGCGGACTATCGCGGCGAAGTGAAAGTTATACTGATAAATCACGGACAGGAGCCGTTCGTCATCAAGCGCGGCGAGCGCATCGCACAGATGGTGATCGCGCCAGTGACGCGAGCGGAGCTGAGCGTGGTGGAAACGCTGGATGAAACCCAGCGCGGCGCCGGCGGGTTTGGGTCAACGGGTCGCTAGCCTTTGAGGTCAAGTTCCGGCTTGGGCATGTCCGCCAGCAGATAGTGTT
>JBBSBO010000662.1:0-2409 GCA_038251215.1 Caldilineales bacterium | reverse complement strand
GTGCCGCTGGTCGGCTTTGTGGACACCTCGTTCAGCCGCGACCTCGTGACGCTGGTCGAGCTGCTCGCCCAGGCCCCCGGCGCGCTGACGCTGGGCGACGCCGCGCTGCTCGCCCCGCGCCTGCCGCAGTGGGGCGACCGCTCGCCCTTCTTCCTCTGCGCCCGCGCCGACGCCCTCAACCGCGAGGGCCGCGCTCCTTTCTATGCCGACGTGGCCTTCACCTATGTGCGCCTAACCCAAGACCGCGCGCCCGCCCGTGTGGAAATGCCGCGCTGGCTGCTGGATAGCGACCTGGCCGAGACGGTGATGGACCTGGTGCGCGCCGAGTGCGTCGTCGGGGCCGGCTATCCCTATGCCGTGGAGACGGCGGATGCGGTGGCTGTGCTTACGCAGCAGGATCGCCAACGCTTCTATGCCCTGTTCCAGCAGTTTGTGGAGGGGCAGGGCCTTTCGCTGACGATGGCGCGCAAGGCAGCCAGCAAGTTGGAGCGCCGCACGTGAGCGGACGCAAGCCGGGACCAGCGCGGCCCGGCCGGAAGTGGGCGCGACCTCGCGCTCACGCCGGGGTTTTGATCTGTAGAGTCAGGTGGGACTGAAGAGGCCGCGCCTACGGGCGCGTTGAGTGTAAAGCAACTATCCATGACCGAAACGCCCGAACTGCGTCGCGCGCCCCAAGCAGAAACGCCGTCGACGCCTCAGATATCGCCCCCGATATCGCCCCAGAGTAAGTCGCAAGGGGATGCCCCCGTGGCATCCGCCGCGCCGGAAATGGTCCCCGCAGCCGCGGGCGCGGAAGCCGTGCTTCTGGCTCAGCCGGCGGCGCGTGTCGCCGCGCCGCCCGCGTCGCGCTGGGATCAGCCGACCAAGCGCACCGTGATCGTCATCCTGCTCGTCGCCGGCGTGGGCCTCTTCTGGATCAGCCGCCCCGTGATCCCGCTGCTGGCGATCTCCGGCATCATCGCCTATATCCTCAGCCCGCTGGTGGACCTGCTGGAGCGGGTGCGCGTGCCGCGTGCCGTCTCCACCATCGTGTTATTTGTCCTGCTGCTGGTGCTGCTGGTGCTGACGCCGATTTTGTTGGCCCCGGTGCTGGTGGCGCAGCTGGCGTCGTTGAACTTCGACGTGCAGTCCACCGCCGTGCGTTCGCTCGCCTGGCTGGGCCAAGCCGTGTATACCTTGCCCGCTTCGGTGGATATACTTGGCTTCACGATCCCCCTGACCGGCGTGACGGAGCAGATCGAGGCCGGACTGAGCGGCTTCCGCTTTATCCCCACCATCGCCGAAATCCTCAACTACATTCAGCAGTTGATCAGCACGGCGACCAACTTGGTGAGCAGTACGGCGGCGATCAGCATTAGCGTGGTGGGCGGGCTGGTGCAGGTGATCATCACCTTCCTGGTCATCTTCTTCGTCAGCCTCTACATCACCAAAGACGCGCCCAGCATCCGCACCTACGTCGAGGGGCTGGTGCCAAGTTCGTATCAATCGGAGTGGGTAGACCTGCTGCGCCGCATCGGGCACATCTGGCAGTCGTTTTTGCGCGGCCAGCTGGCGCTCAGTTTGGTCATCTTCGTGGTGACGTGGGCGGTGCTCACCGCCATCGGCATGCCGGGCGCGCTGCTGCTGGCGCTCCTGGCGGGCTTGCTGGAGATCGTGCCCAACTTGGGGCCGACGATCGCGGCTGTGCCCGCCGTGTTGATCGCCTTGATCCAGGGCAGCGATGTGCTGGCGGCCTACGGCGTTAACAACTTCAGCTTTGCGCTGATCACCATGGCGGCCTATTTCATCATCAACCAGCTGGAGAACAGCATCCTGGTGCCGCGCATCATTGGCGGCTCGGTGAACCTGCACCCGATCGTCGTCATCTGCGGCGTGATTATCGGCTTCCAGACGGCGGGCATCCTCGGCGCGCTCTTCGCCGCCCCGGTGCTGGCGACCATGCGCATCGTGGGCGCTTACATTCACGCCAAACTGCTGGACTACACGCCCTTCCTGGGGCAGGATCTGCCCCTCTCGCGCCGGCGTGCGACTGTCTACCGGCGCACGGTGACGGGCGAGCAGTTGGCGGCGCAGAGCGGCGTCCCCAGCCCCGGCGAAAGCCGCACGCAGCCGGCCACGCCCAAAGAGACGCCGGCGGCAGGCGACGACGCTCCCTCGCGCCGCGCCCGCCCGCCCGAAGACGAAGAGGCCGCAGGTCAAGACAAGGCGGCCCCCGCCTCGTCGCAGCACTCCTACCCGGCAGGGTCCGCCTAGACCCTATGCAGACCCCCTGCCGCATGGCAGAGGGCTACGCGCCCTCTTCCGGCAGCGGCAGGTTGGGGAAGACGTCCAGCGTCAAGTCCGCGGCCAAGTCCGTGGCGGCATGGGGATCTGTGCGGCGGCGATAGTAGGCCGCCGCCGCGATCATGG